>CAMLPA010000164.1 GCA_946481605.1 uncultured Flavihumibacter sp.
GCCATCCAAAGTTACCGTACTTGTTGGCAGCGTAATGGTTTGATCAGCACCTGCTTTTGCTACAGGGGCTACATTTCCGGAACCATTTACCACGATCTGCACAGTAGCGCTATCGGAGTACCAACCATTATCCGTCACTTTAAGCCTGAAGGTGTATGTTCCCGTAACCAGTCCATAAACAGTTGGTGTTGGAGATGCGGGCAGGTTGATGATGGCCTGGTTTGGACCAGCAACCTGGCTCCATTCATAATAAGCGATGAATACATTGTCTGTACTGGCAGTACCATTAAGTTTTGCGGTACTTGTAGTAACGTATTGCTTCTCCCCTGCATTCGCTTTCGGTGCAGTATTGGCTGGTATGGTATAAGTAGTGCAGGGTGATCCTGTTGCTGTTCCATCCACACAATCCTTTGAGGGGGAGATATAAGAAGTTGTTTGATTAAAGGGGTTTACGGGCGTGGGCCACCAGCGGTCCCATGCGCTCTGGCGCTGGGCAACAATGGTTCCATTTGGCGCGGTAGTTTGCACAGCCAGCACAGAGCCTTTGTTCCTGCCCCAGCAATACAGGTTATCATCCACATCCAGCGCGTAGGTATAGAAAGTATACACGTTAGAACCGAACACATCAGCAAACTTTACGTTGGGGGCTATCCTTACGGGAAGGGTAACCATCTCTCCCTCCACTACAGTGTAATCCCAGGCGTACATAGGAGAGAACTTCTCCCATTTTCTTTCCCAGCCGTTACCAACGTTTCCTTCGCCATTGTTTCCCCAGCCATACATGCTGCCATCTTCAAGGATGACGTGTGTACTTACTGTATTGGTTACAATTTTCCTGATCGGGGATGGAAGATTGCTGGTGATTTTGGTAAGTACCACAGGCGTAGTTTTCGGCAATCCGTTTCCGATCAGGTAATAATCCCCCATCTGCGCGGAGTGTGCGCCCCAACCATATAATACACCATCTTTACGCAATGCGTAGTTAAAAGTTCCGGAGCCGGCAATTTGTGTAATATCAGACAATCCGGTCAGTTGATGTGGTGAGGCATAGTCCATGCCTACAGCGGCATAACCGAGGTTCGAGGCGGCAACCTTTCCCCATGTCCAAACAGTACCGTCTGTACAAAGTGCGATGGCGAAATTACCCGCTACAATCTGTTTTACTTTTCGGTTTCCAGGCATTTTCACCTGAACGGGGCGAAGTGTATTCATGTGCGCATCCGTATCATCGGCACCATCTCCGCGCATTCCTCCGAGTGTTCTTCCCCAAACCCAAAGCGTACCGTCTTCTTTCACTGCGAAAAATCCGTTGTGGCCACCAGTGGTTGTTTTCACGAAATACGCGCACATGCTGGCGATGTTATTGAAAGGATTGCCTGCGCTGTCAACGGTAATTTTCCTGGGCAACAGGTAAGGGTGTGTAAGATCGCCCTGGCCATGCTGGCCCTGGTCGTTATCCCCCATCACCCAAACATAACCATCCACATCAATGGCGGCTGCGCCATGTAATCCACCCACTGCATCTTTAAATTTCAGGTCATAAGGAGAAACCTGAACGCGCTGGGGAACACCAGCCTTGCCTTTGCCACCGGTACCAATATTAGAGAGGTTTCCAAGCCCCCAGAGGTGCTGGTTCTTATCAATAAAAAGCACCTGGTATTCGCCCTGCCCCACAAGAATACGCGGCGTGGATGTAGTGGGTTTTTCTGCTGCCGGTGCGGCATTCACCACCACCGAAACATCGTCTGTAGCAGTTTTTCCGTTACTATCTGTAGCAGTTATTCTGAAAATATATGTTCCTGCGGTAAGGCCTGAAACAGTGGTAGACAACGCCGCCGCATTTCCAATAACGGCCGTACCAGGACCACTTATTTGTGTCCAGGCTGTTTTGGTTATCGTAGCACCGCTATTGCCGGATGCTGTTGCAGCGATAGTTACCGCTGAAGCAGGCAGCGTGATGTTTTTATCTGTGCCCGCATTTACGGTAGGTGCCACGGCTAAAAGCGGTGCCACATTTACGGTAACGGACGCAGAAGCTTGCAATCCTGCATCATCTTTCGCGGTGAGCGTATACACATAAGTCCCGGATGTAAGCAGGTTACTAACAGTAGTGGTGAGGCTGAGTGGTGAGGTCAGCAAAGCGGATACAGGCCCGGAGGTTTGTGCCCAGCTCACGGAAGCAATTTTTTTGGTTCCCTGTGCAGTGGCGGTGCCTGAAATCGTAGTTAAGGAAAGCGGCAATTGCAGGTTCTGCGTAGCGCTAACGGTCACTACAGGAGGGCCGGCCGGAGCTGGCGTGGTAGTAGTGCTGCCTACCAGTGTAGTATCGCCCTGACGCAGCATCCACTGAAAAATATTGGAGCCTTTTTTATAGGTCCCCATGCTATTGGCGTAGTTTTTATTGGTGCCGATCACCGGGTTGGTGATGGTGCCTGTGCATTGCCAGTCGGTAGCAGCAGGATTGTACATATCGTTCCAGCAACAGTGCGCGCCACCACCGATGGTTTCGAAAGAAAAATAGGCCGATCCGGGTACGGTCAACTCCATAGCGTCACGCACGCGCCAAACCTGGCGGGTATCACCGGTTCCTTCTAACCCGAAGAAGCGGCCGCCATACTTTTTGGCCCAATGGCCGAAAGCTGTCCAGCCTTCCATATTGTATCCGGTAAAGTTATCGTTGGCAACCCCTTGCAGGGCCACATAACTTTTCACCATGCTCATCGCTCTTTCATCGCCTGCATAAGCAGCATAGCAGATGAAGCGGCCCCAGGTGAAACCACCCATGCTAAGGCCAGCCACGTGCACGGAGTTTCTTTTGATCCGGTATGTTTTGAGGAGGTGTTCGAAAAGTGTCAGTAATGGACCAGGTCTTACATTGGTTGCACTGGTAAGGATGGTGATGAGGATGGGGTAATGCGTACCGTTTCCGAGTTTTACGCTACCGTCCCAGCCCCTGGCCAGCCAGTAATGTGGTCCGAATTTGGTGAGATTTGCGGGATTCGTGGATACTTCGCCGGCGCCTGGCATAGAAATCAGCACAGGTCGGGAAGCAGTGTCAGGATGATTGGCGGTGAACATGTGCCTGGGCCTCGTGATACGCAATGTCCATGTAACACCATTGTTGACACATACCGTGTCGTAAGTGATCATGTCATTCGTTTCGCTCTGGGCTCGCGCCCCTTCCAGGTTCAGGACGATCAGGACCAAGGCTGTAAGCCCCGCCCTAATCAGGGTGTGTAAAAGTTTGGTTTTCATAAAGTCTAGGATATTTGGATTGGGATAGAAAAAGCATCAATTCTCGGGTTCTTAAGGTATATATTAAATTTTTTGTTTACAAAATGGTTTCAAGCAATTTCTACTTTATTCAAAATGCACGGATTTATTGCAAAACGCTGAGAAAAATCAATAATTATACCAAAGCACTAAAAAAAACCCTTATGAGCAACAATTTTCCCGAATTACCAATAATATTCTACAAAAAGCGTTGATACTCATGCTGCGGTGGAATAAAATTATTTTTTCATACTATGAATGCAGTTAAAACGATTACATTTACGACCTGTTAAGCCGAAACTGTTTTTCAGTGCTTGAATAATTTAAGGTGAAGCGTGCCTAAGTGGAAGTTTAAAAGGGATCCGAAAGGGAAGGCGTAAGTTAACCCGGTTTTTTTTCCGGGAAAAGGCTTCTTTTCCACATTTGAAACAAAATAATTAACATAAGTACTTTTAAGTATATGAATCTGGCGGCATGGCTTCTTTTCATATTTGCATTTATTGTATTTTATAGTTACATCGGCTATGGTTTTCTGATCACTATCCTTGTATTCCTGAAAAAAAAATTCGGCAAACCGCAGCATACCTTTTCTGCAGCGCCGTTGCCGGCGGTTACGCTGGTAGTAGCCGCATTCAATGAAGAAGATTTTATCGGGGAAAAAATAGAAAACTCCCTGGCGCTCGACTATCCTGAAGGGCTTTTTAAATTATTGATTATTACAGATGGCTCATCAGACCGTACGCCTGAAATTGCCGCGTCTTACCCTAACGTTACAGTGATGCACCAGCCTGAAAGAAGAGGAAAAGTGGCCGCAATAGAGCGTGCGATGGAAAAGGTGGATACTCCAATTGTGGTATTTACGGATGCCAACACTACCCTTAATAAAGCCTGTATACTGAATATTGCACGCCATTACCAGGATGAGCGGACAGGTGGCGTAGCCGGAGAGAAGAAAGTTCGTTCCCTGAAAGAAACGCAGGTGGCCGGTGCCGGAGAAGGGCTTTACTGGAAATACGAATCTTACCTTAAAAAACTTGACGCTGAACTGTACACTGTGGTTGGCGCTGCCGGAGAATTGTTTTCCATCCGTACTCATCTGTATGAAAAAGTGCCTTCAGATGTGTTGCTGGATGATTTTATTATATCCCTGCGTATTTGTCAACGGGGTTACCGCGTGGCCTATGAACCAGCCGCCTATGCCGTTGAGGCGCCTTCAGCCTCTATGGTGGAGGAACAAAAAAGGAAAATCCGCATCAGTGCCGGCGGGTTTCAATCTATTGTGATGCTCCGGCCTTTGCTGAACATTTTTCGTTACCCGGTACTTTCTTTTCAATACATTTCCCACCGCGTGCTGCGTTGGGCCGTATGCCCGTTCCTGTTGCCGCTTATCTTTTTGCTGAACATTTACCTTGTATGCACGAATGGTGCCTGGCCATTCCAGGCCCTGCTCGCGGCCCAGGTCCTTTTCTACGGCGCGGCACTGGTGGGTTGGTATTACTCTACCCGAAACAGGAAAGTAAAGTTGCTGTACGTGCCCTATTATTTTCTGTTCCTGAATATTTCGCTCTATCTTGGCCTTTTCAGGTACCTGCGTGGAAAACAATCTGTATTGTGGGATAAGGCAGCCCGGGAAAATTTCGCATAAGCATTCACAACATGAACCTATTTACAACTATACTTTATTACCTTTTCCTGCTGGTACAACTTCTTGTTGCATTGTATGTGCTGGTTCCTTTGTTTTCACTGGTGGGATATGGGATCGCGAAGCTGTTTTCTGCAAAGCCCCCGGCAGAAAGAAAGCCGGTTGTAGTGGACAGGAACATGGAATTCGCGGTCATTATTACCGCACACCAGGAAGCGGAGTTCGTGCTTCCTTTGGTGGATTCCATTCTGAAACAAAGCTATGGCGGTTTCCAGGTATACGTGGTAGCCGATGATTGTGATACCCGACAACTGACTTTTTCCGACCCGCGCATTACCGTGCTGGAACCGCAACCCGCACTCCATGCGAAGATCAAATCCATACATTATGCACTGGATCACCTGGAGCGCAAACATGATGCAGTGATTATTCTCGATTCCGATAACCTGCTCCACCCCCGCTTCCTGGCTGTAATGAACGACTATTTCAGGAAAGGTTATAAAGTAGTGCAATGCGACTTCAAACCAAAGAATACAGATTCTGTTTTTGCCAGAATGGATGCCATAGGAGATATGTTCAACTTTTTCATTGAAAGACAATCGAGGGCCTGGATGGGGCTTTCTTCTGCCATCTGGGGCTCCGGGGTAGCCGTGGACCTGGACCTCTACCGGGAAGTGAAGTATTCGAGCATGCTGGGTGGATTCGATAAAAAACTGCAGGCGCACCTGGTCACCAGTGTACCACGAATCGCCTTCGCGGAAGAAGCTGTTCTTTATGATGAAAAAATAAGTTCCGGCAAATCATTGGAAACGCAACGCACGAGGTGGATCAACGCTTATTTTAAGTACTTCGCCGATAGCTGGGCCATCTTTTTTACCGGACTGAAAAAGTTCAACCTGAACCTGATGTATTTCGGATTCTCCGTAATGCGTCCCCCACTCTTCATCGTGCTGGGCGCAGCCTTCCTGTTTACGGCCATCAACTTTTTTATTGATCCGCTTCATTTCAAAATATGGGCGGGTGTTCTTTTGTCTTTCCTGCTTTCTTTCATCACCATCGTGCTTATCAAAGGGCGCAGTGCCAAATACCTGGGCGCGCTCTGCATGATTCCTGTTTTCGCTTTCCGTCAGGCGATGGCCTTGTTAAAACTTGGAAAGGCACGCAAATCATTTCTAAAAACACAACATACAAAGCTTATATATATAGATGAACTGCTGAAACAGGAATAAGTAAGTGCCCGTAAGTAAAAAAAGCCGGCCATGTATTGCAAACACAGTGTTTCTATTATAATTTAGGCGCCAAATCACCTTATAACTCCCAAATGGAAAATTTTAAGAAGCTCTCCATTGTAATTCCCGCTTACAACGAAGCCCGTACCATTCACCTGATACTCGACAGGGTTGCCAATGTGCAGTTACTGAATAATATTGAGAAGGAACTTATTCTGGTGAACGACTGCTCCACAGACAATACAGAAGAAGTATTGCTGGCATACAAAGCCAGTCATCCGGAGCTGAACATGCAATATTACAAGCACGAGGTAAACCAGGGAAAGGGAGCAGCCATCCATACCGGGATCGCAAAAGCTACCGGTGAATACCTGATTATCCAGGATGCCGACCTGGAATATGATCCCGAGGAATACAACCTCCTGCTGAAACCGATCCTGCGCGGAACGGCTGATGTGGTGTTCGGTTCCCGGTTCATGGGCGGCAATCCCCACCGCATCCTCTTCTTCTGGCACTCCATCGGCAATAAATACGTACTTACCATGCTCAGCAATATGTTCACCAACCTGAACCTTACCGACATGGAAACCTGTTACAAACTCTTCCGCACCGATATTATCCAGAAGATCAAACTGAAGGAAAAAAGATTCGGTTTCGAACCAGAAATCACCGCAAAAATCGCGCGGGTACCAAAAGTCAGAATCTATGAAGTGGGCATCTCCTATTATGGCCGTACCTACGAAGAAGGCAAAAAGATTGGTTGGAAAGACGGGGTAAGGGCCATCTATTGTATTCTGAAATACAATCTCTTCTCTAAGTAATGCAAAAAGAAGCGGTGATCAGTGATCCGGCCGGGAATGAAACACTCGAACTTTTCGCTGAAGCCCCCGGGTTCAACCAATGGCTGTTCAGTGAAATAGCACCATTCTG
>CAMLPA010000165.1 GCA_946481605.1 uncultured Flavihumibacter sp.
GGAGAGGCATTTTCCATTATAGAACTGAACGGCGCCGGTAGTGAACCTACGCACATGTATGATCCCGGACATTCGATTTTTTTCGCCTGGAAAGAAATTATCCGCCACTGGATTCTGCTGTGGAAAATCAGCCGGGCCAACCACAAAAAAGGTATTCCCTACATGCGTTTCTCGGAGGGAATGGCCATGTTCCGGGAAGACAAACGCATCAGTAGACTACTTGAAGAGATGAGCTAACGGTTCTTTCTATTCAAAAAACTATCTTCGCTTCAACATTTATAATTCTATGCAACCCATCATCCGCGTTCAGGAACTCACAAAGCAGTACGGTGATTTCACTGCTGTCAGCAACCTCAGCTTTGAAGTCATGGAAGGCGAAATCTTCGGCCTGCTGGGCCCGAACGGTGCCGGTAAATCCACTACGCTGGAGATCATTGAAACCTTGCGTGATAAAACGGCGGGCAAAGTATGGGTGAAAGGCATAGACCTAGATGAACAACCAAACGCGATCAAAAAACTGATTGGTGTGCAGTTGCAAAGCAGTGGCTATTACCCGCACCTCAACCTGGTGGAACTGATAGAATTGTTCGCAGGCCTGTACAATCAGGACGTGGAACCAATGGCATTACTGGATAAAGTTCAGCTCCGCGATAAAGCGAAAGCGAAGTTCAAAGAACTCAGCGGCGGACAAAAACAACGTTTCTCCATTGCCACCACACTCATCAACAAACCCTCGATCATCTTCCTCGATGAGCCTACCACTGGTTTGGATCCGCAGGCCAGAAGGAATTTGTGGGACCTTATTCGCGACATCCGCAGCACCGGTACCACCGTGATCATCACCACCCACTACATGGATGAAGCCGAAATACTTTGTGACCGCGTAGCCATCGTGGATGCCGGAAAAATCATCGCCATCGCTTCTCCGGATCAACTCATCGATGAACTCGTTTCAAGAGGTTTTGAACGCCCTAAAGAAGTGAAGAAAGCCAATCTGGAAGATGTGTTTATCGACCTCACCGGGAAGACGTTGCGGGAGGAGTGAGGTTGGAAATAAAGTATTAAATTTGGTGTAAATGATATGGATATGGCTGCAGTACGACCATTGATGAAAGAAATAACACAGTACCTTGGAATGCTTAATGATAAGCAACAGCGTGTTGTTTTAGGGGTTGTTAAAACAATTGCTCAAACAGCAACCGTTAACGAGGATGAAGCTCATTCTGTTGAAGAATTTGACAGACGTTTCAAAGAAATGGAATTCCAAAAGGTAAAGTCTTTATCCCTGGAAGAACTTGAAAATGCGGCCAGACTTGCGCACAAGAAAAAAATGCGCAAGTAATGACGTATGAAATCGAGTTTCATCCACTCATTACACGGGACTACAATGAAGCTTATACTTACTACGAAAACAAACAGCCTGGTTTAGGTGAGCGTTTTCTTAAAGCAGTACGTGCAAAGGTTGACGTAATAAGGGAAAAACCTGATATTTTTGCAAGCAGAAGCAATAAAAAGTTCAGAGAAGCCAAAGTTGATTTCTTTCCTTTCCTTATCATCTTCAGATTAAACAGGAAATCAGGAGTTATTTTTGTGAGTTCGATTCATCACACAAAAAAGCATCCCCTTAAAAAATACAGGTTAAAATAAGAGGCTTTCGCTTTCATAAACCTAACACTCGTTAGTTTTCCTTATCTTCGTTCCCTCATTTCAATTTCTACTATATGCAAAACAGGGAAGTTTATATTCTGTCGGCCGTTCGTACGCCAATGGGGAGTTTCGGCGGTGCGTTAAAAGATTTTTCTGCCACACAACTCGGTGCTATCGCTATAAAAGGAGCATTGGAAAAAGCAGGTATCGCTCCGGAACTGGTAGAAGATGTTCTGATGGGCTGCGTACTGCAAGCCAATCTGGGACAGGCACCCGCACGTCAGGCCGCTAAATTTGCAGGACTTCTCAACGAAGTGAATTGTACTACGGTGAATAAAGTATGCGCAAGCGGCATGAAATCAATCGCTCAGGCCGCACAAAGTATTTTGCTGGGTGACGCTGATGTGGTGATTGCAGGGGGAATGGAAAGCATGAGCAACGTACCATTCTACTCCCCAAACATGCGCTGGGGCAACAAATACGGTAATGTTCAACTCGCCGACGGGCTTGCGAAAGATGGGCTGACTGATGTGTACGACGGACAGGCCATGGGGATGGCAGCCGAACTGTGCGCAAGCGAATGCGCTATTTCCCGCGAAGACCAGGATGCATTTGCCATAAGCAGTTACCAACGCAGCCAGAAAGCCTGGGAAAACAGTGCTTTCAATGATGAAATCGTTCCTGTCCCCATTCCACAGCGCGCAGGTGATCCGTTGCTGTTCGGAAAAGATGAAGAGCCCTTCAATGTTAAATTTGATAAGATACCTACATTGCGTCCCGCTTTTAAAAAAGATGGTACTGTAACTGCAGCCAATGCTTCTACCATGAATGACGGTGCCGCGGCGCTGGTGCTGATGTCTAAAGAAAAAGCCGAGGTATTAGGAATTAAACCTATCGGTAAAATCGTTTCTTATGCCGATGCTGAACAAGCGCCAGAATGGTTTACCACCACACCTTCTCTCGCGGTACCGAAAGCCGTTGCCAAAGCCGGACTTACCATGGAAGACATTGCTTACTGGGAATTGAACGAAGCCTTTGCGGTAGTGGGAATAGAAAATACCAAACGCCTGAATATTGATCCTTCTAAAGTGAACGTACACGGCGGTGCTGTTAGTCTGGGCCATCCACTGGGTTGCTCAGGCGCACGCATCATTGTGACCCTGCTCCATGTGCTGAAGCAAAACAATGCACGATATGGTGCCGCGGGTATTTGTAACGGTGGCGGAGGTGCCAGCGCTATGGTGATAGAAGCGTTGTAAATACACGGCTATCGTTTGCCAATGCCTAACTTTTTCTTTCCAACTGCTATTAACTGATCCACATCGGGGGAGACTTTCGTAAAATAAACGGTGGCGCAGAACAGGATAGAAAAGCTGCCGCATTTAAGTATTAGTCCGGCGAGACCGTTGATGCTGCTGAAAAGCAAAAGCGGCAAAAGGTAACAGCCAGCGCTTGTCAGCAGCAATACAACCGTTTTGCCGCTGAAAGGTTGTAGCCTGAACTTGTACCAGAGAAAATACATGCGGATCATGTTATAAACGGATACGCGGATCAATTCTGAAATGGCCGCACCCATCAAACCATAAGCTTTTACAAAGAAATAGTTAAGTGGGATGGTAAGCGCCAGCAAAATAATGCCCGAATAAAATTCGAAACGCCAGAACAACGAGGTGCCGATAATATAATTATTGACCCCGGTACCCAGTTCCACCAGTTTGGACAAACCAAGTACAAACAATATGGCCAGTATCGAAAAATACTCGTTGTTCATACCCAGGAACTGCATCGCGTTCTCCATGCCCAGCCAGATGTTCACCACAATGAAGATGCCCCCCGCCAATAAATTGATGGATGATCTGCTGTAAATCCTGCTGATCTCGGGGATGTTTTTGTCTTTCCAGGCCTGCGATAAATGGGATATGGAAATAGGCGCCAGCGCCCGTTGTGGAATCATGGCCAGATTAATCGCGTAAGTAGCCAGGTTGTATGCCGCGGTCACCGCAAGTCCGTTCATGCTGGCGAGCAGAATGGAATCGAATGTAACCGCGAGGGTGTTGATAATCTGCGAAAGATAGGTGAGGGAGAACAATGTCAGCATCTTCTTGTAGAACTTCTTCGTAACACGACTGATGCTGAAGTTGAGGTGGAAATGATCTTCTCTTATAAGATAGATGATGATTGTAAGAAAGATACCACCATAGGTGAAGGAAAACAGTTTAATGAATGTATCGAAATCGATGATACCTGCAATTTTCAGTAAAATGATAACAGTGGTCAGCAACCTTACACCTGCTTCTTTGAGGAAGTTGGGGAGAACGGTTTTCCGGTGCAGCCAACTGTAGCTTTCCAGCAGGAAATAGAACAGGTAGAAGTAAGTAAAAGGGAAAATCCAGTAATAATATTCCACCAGCAGTGCCGACCTGTGCTGGAACTTCCGGATGACCAGCGGCTCAAACAAGATGCCTGCCACCATCAGCAGGATGAAACCGATCGTTCCCCCGATCATCGCGATGGCGAGGAGATCGTTGTCTTTTTTCTCAAGGTTGTCCTGGTAGTAAGGGAAGAATTTGTACATCACGGCCGGCAAACCAAGGCTGGCGAAAGCCATGAAGTTCTGCGCGATATCGAAAAACGCTCTGGTTAAGCCGAACTCCTCCGCAGTAAAATAATTATTGGAGGTGAAGAACCACATATTGATGGCACCCACCACGAATCCCGTGATGATAACCGCGGAAGAATACAAACTCTGCTTACGGATATTCCCCATGTATGTTACCGGATATAAAAGTTAGGGTCCTTCAGTGTTTTTACGTCTACCATATCGGTGTATCCTGTTTTGAGTTTCTGCCATTTTTCGGAGGGAGCAATCCAGACCCAGTTGCCGGAGGCATCTTTGATCCTTGTCTTCATATCGAAGCCGGGAACACAATCTGTCCACCTGTAAGACAGTACAAGTTTATTCCGTTTCATTTGCTGGTTGATCTCCAGTTTAGGAATCTTTGTTGTCCGAAGGTATTGGTCGAATACTTTCTGCAACCGAAGTCCTGTTTCCTTCGACAAAAATTGTTCTACCTCAGCAGTGGTAACGGTTTGGTGGTAATACACCTGGTTCATCTTCCGCAGCATCAAACGAAACTTTTCATCGTTGCCCACCATCTGCCGGATCATGTGCAGCATGTTCGCGCCTTTGTAGTACATGTCGCCGGAGCCTTCCCGGTTCACATTGTATACGCCGATGATGGGAATATCGTTCGCGATGTTCTTCCTGATACCCTGCACGTAAGCATTCGCTGCGCTATCTCCATATAAGCAGTTCAGGTAGATCGTTTCAGAATAGTTGGTGAAACTTTCGTGAATCCACATATCGGCGATGTCTTTCGCAGTAATGTTGTTGCCAAACCATTCATGACCGGTTTCGTGGATGATGATAAAGTCGAACTTCAGGCCCCAGCCTGATCCTGAAAGATCGCGCCCCTTGTACCCGTTCTCAAAATCATTGCCATAGGCCACGGCGCTCTGGTGTTCCATACCGAGGTGCGGGGCGTCTACGAGTTTGTAACCGTCTTCATAAAAAGGATAGGGGCCGAACCAGTGTTCGAAGCACTTCATCATGGGGCCCACCTGTGTAAATTGTTTTTTTGCTTTGCCGAGGTGTTCTTCCAGGACCCAGTAAGTGCAGTCCAACGGACCTTTCTCGCCCTGCAGGACTTCTCCGAAACTAGTGTAGGTGCCTATATATGGAACGATGTTGTAATTGTTGATGGGATTGGTAACGGCCCAGCGGAAGCGCATGTTTCCGTTCGCATCTTTTTCAACGCTTCTCAACCTGCCGTTGCCCACACCTTTGAGGTGGGCGGGGGTTACAATGGTAAGCGCGGCGCTGTCCACCTCATCCGACTGGTGATCCTTGTTCGGGTACCATACGCTGGCACCGAGTCCCTGACAGGCAACGGATACCCAGGGATTGCCTTTTCCGTCTTTTTTCCAGATCCAGCCGCCATCCCAGGGCGCATTCTTCGCCGCTTTCGGTGTGCCGCTGAAATGAATAGTGATTTTCTGTAGACTTTCCCGTGGAAGAACGGAGGGGAAACCCAGGTAAAAAACATTGCCATTGCGGGTGAAAGGCACTTCGTTTCCGTTGTGTTCCACCTTATCAATCTGCATCGGCTCCTGGAGGTCTATCTGCATTTTTGTTTGCGTGGAAACCGGCTTGAAAGTGATGGTATTTGTTCCGGAGATGGTGTGTTGGTCGAAATCGGGTTGTACCGTAATATCGTAATGCACTACATCCCACCAAATACGTTCCGGGGTAAGGGAGCCGCGTAAAGTATCCTGTATGGTGAATTCGGCTTTAGAAAAAACCTGCGCGGAAAGGCAGGCGGGCAGCAACGTGAGCAGAAAAAAGAAACTTTGTTTGAGAAATCGCATAAAAGATTTTCTTTTGGAAAAAAACGGAAGATGCTATCAACCGGGCCTAAAAGTACAACATCTGCTTACTATATATTGGTGATCACCGGCTTTTTGAGCATTTTTTGTTTGAACTGCGGGAATGAAAGTACAGGCGGTAAAGGCTATTTCCGTTACAACGAAACCTCCGGTATAGCATCACTTGATCCGGCTTTTGCCAAGAACCAGAGCATCATGTGGGCCGTGCACCAGTTGTTTAATACATTGGTAGAAGTGGATAGCACGTTACAACTTAAACCATCGTTGGCCACACGATGGGAAATTTCTCCGGATGGCAGAACCTATACCTTCTCGCTCCGCAACGATGTCTTCTTTCACGATCATCCCGTTTTTCCCGGTGGGAAGGGCCGGAAAATGACGGCGGATGATGTGGTTTTTTCACTGGAAAGAATCGTTGATCCGGCCACAGCGAGCAGCGGAGCCTGGATATTCAACAATAAGATTGATACCACAAATCCGTTCACCGCTTTAAACGATACTACCTTTCAACTGAAACTGCTGCAACCGTTCCGACCCATGCTGGGGATCCTGAGTATGCAATATTGTTCCGTTGTTCCGAAAGAGATTGTACAGCATTATGGTCGGGATTTCAGAAGTAATCCCGTAGGTACCGGTCCTTTCTCCTTTGGATTCTGGGAAGAAGGACAGGCCCTTGTGCTCAGGAAGCATCCGCGTTATTTCGAAAAAGATGAAGCTGGGAAACAACTCCCATACCTGGACGGCATCCAGGTTTCTTTCCTCGACAATAAAGCTGCGGAGTTCCTGGAATTCCGCCAGCAACGGTTGCATTTCATCAACGACATTGAATCTTCTTTTAAAGATGAAGTGCTTACCAAAGCGGGCACACTGCGCAAAGCATGGCAGGGAAAAATAGTCCTCCATAAGCATCCGTATTTAAACATAGAATACCTCGGTATTTTTCAGGATAC
>CAMLPA010000166.1 GCA_946481605.1 uncultured Flavihumibacter sp.
TTTCCAATGTTAAGGAATTATTAACTCTCCCATCCGGCAAGGCTTACAGGGTTAGTAATTCTAATTTCGCACCAAATTTTTAGCTATATGGCCCTGAATTCAATTATGAAGTTCTTCATGCCGAAAGACAAGGTATTTTACTCTCTCTTTGAACAGGTTGGTGAGAACGTGGAAAAAATGGGAGTGATCCTCAATGATGTAGTATCTGAACCCAACTTCGATAAAAGAGCAGCCCTCATCTCCCAGATAGAAGATATGGAACATGTGAACGATGATTTCACCCATAAAATCTTCACTGAACTCGGGCGCAACTTCATTACGCCTTTCGACCGGGAAGACATCCACTACCTCGCCTCAGCACTGGATGATATCGCCGACTATATTTATTCTTCCGCGAAAAAGATCAACTTCTATAAAGTTAATCCCAACGACCAGGGCATCCAGAAAATGGCCGACCTCATTGAACAGGGCGCCAAACAAATTCACCTCGCCGTGCGGGAACTGCGCAACATGAAGAACATGCGCCAGATCACCGACGCTCTCGTGAAAGTGAACAGCATCGAGAACCAGGCCGACGATATCTTCGACCTCAGCATCGACCGCCTCTTCGAAATGGAACCTGACGCCAAAGAAGTGATCAAGAAAAGAGAGATTTACCAGGCAATGGAAACCGTGACCGATAAATGCGAAGACGCCGCAAACGTGATCGAATCCATTATTATCAAATACGCGTAGGACATTTTGAATGTTGAATTTTGAATGTTGGATGAATAACCGCTTCTGATTCAAAATCCAACATCCAGAATCCAAAATACTATTTATGCTCTCCTTCCTCATCATTATCATCATCCTGGCCGTGATCTTCGACCTCATCAACGGGTTTCACGACGCAGCCAACTCCATAGCCACCATCGTTTCCACTAAAGTACTCACACCTTTCCAGGCTGTGGTTTGGGCAGCCTTCTTTAATGTGGTGGCCTACTTTATATTCGACCTGAACGTGGCCGATACCGTGGCAAAAACCGTGAAGAACAGCAGCATCAACCTGGAAGTGATCTTCGCCGGACTCATCGCGGCCATCAGTTGGAACCTCCTCACCTGGTGGTTCGGCATTCCCTCCAGTTCCTCGCATACGCTTATTGGCGGGTTCGCAGGTGCCGCCATCGCACACGCCGGTAGTTTCACCGTGGTGGCGCAGGATAAAATAATACAAATCTTCGCGTTCATCTTCATCGCCCCTTTAGTGGGGATGATCATGGCTTACATTATTACCATCATTATCGTGAACATCTGCCGGAAAGCCAATCCCTACCGGGCCGATAAGTGGTTCAAGCGATTACAGCTCGTATCTTCCGCATTGTTCAGTATTGGTCACGGTGGTAACGATTCCCAGAAGGTAATGGGTATTATTTCCGCAGCCCTGCTCGTGTACGCAGCACAGGTAACGGCAGCAGGAGGTGAAATCCCACACTGGGCGCTGGTAGAACAAACCGTGGACGCCGCTACCGGGAAAGCCAAAATCGCCCATATTCCCGCCTGGGTACCCATTGTATGTTATACGGCCATAGGTCTGGGTACGATGATGGGTGGCTGGAAGATCGTTAAAACCATGGGGACCCGTATCACCAAAGTAACGCCACTGGAAGGGGTAAGCGCTGAAACAGCAGGTGCATTCACCCTGTTCATCACGGAAAAACTCGGTATTCCCGTGAGTACAACGCATACCATTACCGGTTCTATCATCGGGGTAGGACTTACAAAAAGGGTATCGGCCGTACGCTGGGGGGTCACCATCAACCTGCTCTGGGCCTGGATACTTACCATACCGGTAAGCGCCCTGCTCGCAGCCCTGGTGTACTATATTGTAACACTCTTTAAATAAACGGTCAACCGTTTGTATGATAAAAACCCGCAATGAATCCCGTTGCGGGTTCTTTTTTTAGTGAATTATGTTGTTATTTTGGAAACTTATCCAACAACTCCGCAACCACGGCTTGCCAGAAAATACCCGTTAAGCCGGTTGCGATCATAAAAAATCATTCATGAAGGGAATTATTCTCGCCGGAGGATCCGGAACCCGTTTGCACCCCATCACCTATGCCATCAGCAAGCAGATCATGCCGGTGTATGATAAACCCATGATCTATTATCCGCTTTCCACGCTGATGATGGCGGGCATCCGTGAAATCCTGATCATCTCCACCCCGCAGGACCTTCCGCTGTTTAAAAAACTGCTGGGCACCGGTGAACAGATCGGGCTCTCCCTGTCTTATGCGGAGCAGGCTGTTCCCAATGGGCTCGCTCAGGCTTTCGTGATCGGCGAATCCTTTATCGGGAAAGACAATGTGGCGCTGGTACTGGGCGATAACATTTTCCACGGCGTGGGCCTGGGCCAGCAACTGGAAAAGAATACCACCCCCGATGGCGGTATCGTGTACGCCTACCATGTGAGCGACCCCGAAAGGTATGGTGTGGTAGAATTTGACGCTGACAACAAAGTGGTGTCCATAGAAGAAAAGCCCCTTCAGCCTAAAAGCAATTACGCCGTTCCCGGGCTTTATTTCTACGACAATGATGTGATTGAAATCGCTAAAAACCTGCAGCCCTCACCACGCGGGGAATACGAGATCACCGATGTGAACAAAGAATACCTGAAAAGAGGCAAACTCCGCGTTTCCGTGATGGACCGCGGTACCGCCTGGCTCGATACCGGCACATTCGACTCGCTGATGCAGGCCTCCCAGTTTGTACAGGTGATCGAACAACGCCAGGGCATCAAGATCGCCTGCATCGAAGAGATTGCCTACCGTAAAGGATTTATCGGGAAAGAAAAACTGGAAGAAATCGCGAAACCGCTGATGAAAAGCGGTTACGGAAAATACCTGATGGAGCTGATATAAAAATTTCTAACAATACATATATGCCTAAGATTTTAGTTACCGGGGGCTGCGGTTATATAGGAGCCCACACTATAGTAGACCTGATAGAACATGGTTACGATGTTATCTCCGTAGACAACAACTCCCGTTCCACCATGCGCATCCTTGAGGGCGCTGAAAAAATCGTGGGCAGGGGCATCAAAAATTACAAAGTGGACCTTTGCAATTTCGATGATACCAGGGCTATTTTCCAGGAGAATGAAGACATTGCGGGGATCATCCACTTCGCCGCCTACAAAGCCGTGGGCGAATCGGTGGAGCAACCGCTGATGTATTTTGAGAACAACCTCACTTCGCTGATCAACCTGCTGAAATGCGTGCAGGAGTTTAACGTGCCTTATTTCGTATTCTCTTCTTCCTGCACCGTGTATGGAAGTCCCGATAAGATTCCGGTTACCGAAGCCACCCCGCCCAAACCGGCGGAGTCGCCTTACGGTTATACCAAACAGATGGGTGAGCAGATCATCAACGAATTCTCCAAAGCGGTGAATACACAGTGTGTGCTGCTCCGTTACTTTAACCCGGTAGGCGCACACCCATCCGCGCTGATCGGAGAACTGCCGCTCGGGAAACCCAGCAACCTGGTACCTGTGATTACCCAAACTGCGATCGGTAAACTGCCACAGGTGCAGGTATTCGGCGGCGATTACGATACCCGCGACGGCTCCTGCCTCCGCGATTACATCCATGTTTGTGATATCTCCCGCGCCCACACCCTGGCAGTAGATTTCCTGATTGCCGGTAAGTCTGATAAAAGATGCGAAGTATTCAACCTCGGCACGGGCGTAGGCGTAACCGTGCTCGAAGCCATCAAGGCCTTCGAAAAAGTATCGGGTGAAAAACTGAATTATATGGTGGGCCCCCGTCGTCCCGGTGATGTGATGGCCATTTACGCCAACAACGAATACGCCGTTAAAACCCTGGGCTGGGACATTAAATACAATATCGATGATATGATGTCCACCGCCTGGAAATGGGAACAGAAGCTGAAAGCAGACGAAAGTTTCTATTCCAACCAGCACGCAGGGTTGAACTAAGTTTGCTATTTTTATAGTTTTTCAAAACAAAACATCATGCTACAATCAATCAAATCAATTGGTAACAAGGATACCCGCAGTGGTTTCGGAGACGGTATCGCCGAGTTGGGACGCACCAACCCCAACGTGGTGGCGCTCACCGCCGATCTCGCGGGTTCCATGAAGCTCCAGCAATTCATCAAGGAAAATCCCGACCGTTTCATCCAGGTAGGTATCGCCGAAGCCAACATGATCGGCATCGCCGCAGGACTAACCATCGGCGGAAAAATTCCCTTTACCACTACTTTCGCCAACTTCTCCACCGGACGCGTATATGACCAGATCCGTCAATCCGTGGCCTACTCCGGTAAGAATGTGAAAATATGCGCCTCCCACGCCGGACTTACCCTCGGCGAAGACGGTGCCACCCACCAGATCCTGGAAGACATCGGCATGATGAAGATGCTTCCCGGCATGACCGTAATCGTTCCCTGTGATTATGCGCAAACCAAAGCGGCCACCATCGCGGTAGCGGATTACGAAGGCCCCGTTTACCTGCGTTTCGGTCGCCCTTCCTGGCCCATCTTCACAACCGATATGCCTTTCGAAATCGGAAAAGCACAGGTGCTTTCAGAAGGAACCGATGTTTCTATTTTCGCCTGCGGCCACATGGTATGGAAAGCCATTGAAGCCGGTCTGCAACTCGAAGAAAAAGGGTACAGCGTGGAAGTGATCAACATCCACACCATTAAACCATTGGATACCGAAGCCGTGCTGAAATCCATCAGCAAAACCAAATGCGCGGTAACCGTGGAAGAGCACAATGTGATTGGTGGTCTCGGCGACAGCATTGCACAAGTGGCTGCGAAAAATCTGCCCATCCCCATCGAATACATCGGCACCAACGATACCTTCGGGGAAAGCGGTACGCCTACCGAACTGCTGAAAAAGTACGGTCTGGATACGCCTTTCATCGTGGAAGCCGCGGAAAAAGTGATCAAAAGAAAAGGATAGTTTATGGAGGATGGCCTTCTCTAAAAAAGAGGGAATAGCCATAAGATTAATATTTAAAGAGGTGTTGCAGTAAATGCGGCACCTCTTTTTTTACAACCTTCATACGCAAACGCTACGGTGTAAACACCATCACAAGTGGCCCTGTTATATCGGTGGCACCGGTTCCCAACCGATTCCGGAGACCCGCTTCTCCCCCAACCCCTCGCCAGGCAAGCCATTGCCGCATTTTTAACACCACAAATTCGCCTGAAAAGAAAAACACTGCGCAGAAGTCGATGTAATCACCCAAATCAGGACATGTAAAACACCGCCAGAAATTCCTTAAAATCCCTATCTTCCCCGCAAATCGCACCGAATGGCGTTGAACGACGACGACAGGCTTTTACTCATCCAATTCCGGGAACCCGCCACAAAGGAAGGCGCTTATACCGCCATCATCCGCAAGTACCAACAGAAGCTGTACTGGCATATCCGGAGGATGGTTGTGGAACACGAAGACGCGAACGATGTATTGCAGAACACATTTATCCGCGTTTGGAACGGGTTGGCGAATTTCAGGGAAGACGCGCAACTGTACACCTGGCTGTACCGTGTGGCCACAAACGAATGTCTCAGCTTTCTGGAACAACAAAAGAAAAAAAGCACAGCATCCTTCGATGAGCACGTGGAAACGATGGCCAATAAAGTGAAAGCCGATCCTTTTTTCGATCCGAAACAACTGGAATGGAAACTGCAACTCGCTATCCAGCAACTGCCTGAAAAACAACGGATCGTATTTTCGCTGCGCTATTATGATGAAATGCCCTATGAGGAAATGAGCCGTGTACTGGAAACTTCTGAAGGCGCACTGAAAGCATCCTACCATCATGCGGTCAAAAAAATAGAGGATTTCATAAAGAATCATTAAACTTTTCTTTGATACAAGGGTCTTAATGAATGAGATGAACGAGCAAATACACAATGAATTACTGAGCATCAGCCAGTTGGTGGCCGATATCCCCCGGGTACCCACCTACCGTGTGCCCGAAGGATATTTCGATGAGCTCCCCACAACGATGGCAGCTATCGTTGGACCGGAGGAAGCACCGTTATGGGAAAAAGGCCCTTCGATGCCGCAGCAGGTACCCGCAGGGTATTTTGAGCAACTTTCCCAAACCCTCCTGGCCAGAGTGAAACAGGAGGAGCAGCAAATGGGAAAAGTGGTGAAATTGTTTCCGAAACCTTTGCGCTGGCTCGCAGCCGCAAGCATCGTAGCCGTGATGGGCATCGCCGTATGGCGCTTCATCGGCAACGAGGAAAATACCGGAGCGACTCCGGCAGTGGCTTTCAGCCAGGTTTCAGATGAAGAACTGTCTAAATACGCTGAGGCGCTCACCCCAACGGACCCAACAACAAAAGAGGCTGAACCCATGGGAATATCGGATCAGGATATACAGGCGATGCTTACCGACTACTCTACTGAAGAACTGGAAAAGTATGTGAAGGAACAACATCTAAAAGAAGGAACCCTTCATTAGAATTTTTCTAAATTTTCGGCGGAGTCTTAAAAAAAATACAATCAGATGAAAAAAATATTATTACTTGCATTGGTTTTCCTTGGTTTCACGACTGTATCACTGGCGCAAAATCCGGCTGGAAGGGTGCAAGCCCTGAAGATTGCTTTTCTTACCAGAAAACTGGACCTCTCTCCTGAAGAAGCGCAAAAGTTCTGGCCGGTGTACAACAATTACGAAGCGGAATTACGGAAAACAAGATTGGAAATGAAGAACCAGGACGATGAAATCGCCTTTGAAGAAAAAGTGGTTGGCGTTAGGAAGAAGTACAGGGAGGAGTTTTCAAAGGTTTTAGGCAAAGAAAAAGCCAACAAGGTTTTCACGGAGGAAAAAGAATTCAACCGTTACGTGCAGAAAGAGATCCAGGAACGCAGGATGGAACGGCAGAACAACAGGAAGAACAATCTTAAATAAAGATATTTTCACCTTATTTGAACTAGGTGTTTTTCATAGGTTAGCAACGGCCGGCTCTTTTCAGGGCAGGCCTCTTTTTTT
>CAMLPA010000167.1 GCA_946481605.1 uncultured Flavihumibacter sp.
GAAGAACCGTCTCTTCTGCCCAGTAATTCAACGAGGTATTTATCGTTATAACTGTAGTTCAGTCTTGCGATATAGGAATAATATCCAGACTGGTTCTTGCCCCCACTGTTCGACATTACATCTGTTGTGGCTGCGTTCAGGTCGTACACGCCCTGATCAGTAAAATTCACGCGGCTGGCGGAAAGATATTTATACTGGTATTTTTCGGCATTGATCCCACCGATAGCGGAGAAAGTATGCGCCCCGCCGAATGTTCTGTTGTATTTCAGCAAAGCTGAATAGTACTGGTAGAACGTGGCATTGGAAGTAGTGGCATACCCTGGGTTACCGGTATTCTGCACCGTGGAGGAAAGCGCTTCGTTAGATTTATTGCCGTACCAGTCGTAGAGTTGAACGGGGTTCACATACCTTTCTCTGCGGTACTGATCGCCCTGGAAGGAGGCCATTGCTTCAAAATCCAGGTCCTTTAGTATGCCTACAGTACCTTTCAGGTCCAGTCTTCCGAGCGTACCAATCTGGTTGTCTCTTCCACCATCAGCCGTAGCTGCGGCGGCGTTCCTGTTGCCCACGTTGCCGAAATTGGCGTTCCATTGTCCGAAAGGATTTTTGGCGGGAAAGAAAGGCATGTCGTTGGCGAAAAGTGTAGCATCCAAACCTGAAGAAGGCGTGGAGGTTACCACGTTCTGTAAGGTAACGCCGGTTTCCAATTTAACCCTCTCGGCCAGTTTATAGTCGTAGTTGAAACGAAGGTTGTATTGTTTTTGACCATCATACGCAGTCGCCAGGTTGCCTTTGTTGTCGGCGAAACCGAACGACAACCTATAACCTGAATTGTCGCTCCTGTTGCCAATACTTATATTGTGCTGATGAGAATACCTTCTGGCGAAGAGTTCATCGATTCTGTTTCCGTTCCCTATAAAAACATCGCCCCAGAACTGCGTGGGATAAACATCTTCAATGCCCTGTTGCATCTTTTGCATATTCTCCAGCGATATCCATCCCCACCAGTTTGGAATCGCTTCTTCCTTGTTGGCTTCAATCCACATCGTAGCATATTCCTGCATATTGGGAGAGTACCCGGTAATGCCATTGGTAGTAAAACGCAGGTTGTTGCTGTAATCTATTTTCAGTTTACCTTTTCCTCTTTTAGTAGTCACCAGGATAACGCCATTGGCGGCGCGGGAACCATAAATGGCACCTGCACCGTCTTTCAGGATACTGATGTTTTCGATATCATCCGGGTTCATCTGTTGCAGTGCGCTGCCATGCAATGCCGGCACACCGTCGATTACAATGAGGGGGGAACCGCCGTTCACGGAAGTGGCGCCACGGATCTGGAAGGCAACCCCTTCGTTGCCAGGCCTGGGAGAACTGCGGGTAACAGTAAGACCCGGGGTTTGTCCCTGTAAAGCAAGCCCAACGTTAGTTACCGCACGGCTTTCAAACACTTTACCACTCACCTGCTCTACCGCTCCGGTGAGGGAAGCTTTTTTCTGCGTGCCGTAACCTACCACCACCACTTCATCCATCTTCCCTTCGGTGGCAGACAAAAGTATATTCACGGTACCTGAAGCATCGGGCCTTACCTGCGATTCCAGGTAACCGATACTGCTCACTACCAGCAAAGCATTTGCTGGCACATCCAGGGAAAAAGCACCTTCCGCATCTGTGGAGGTGCCCACCGTAGTTCCTTTTACAGTAATGCTGGCGCCTGATATGGGAGCGCCGCTTACCACATCTTTTACAGTACCTGAAACCTTCCTGGTTTGCGCGGAGGCATCGGTGGAGTAAAGCAGGAGAAAAAGAAAAGAAAGCGCCATGGCCAGCAGTCCTTGCCGGGCCGGCGAAATTTGAGAGGGGCTCATAATGGCAGTTTTTGGTTTTAAAAATGTGGACCCATCCGCAAAAGATGGTTCACCGTTCCGCAATCGGAAGATCTGATGAAGCATATAGGCAAGATTTATCGTTTTAAAATGGATCGTTTAATCGATTTAGTAATCTGATAAAAAAAATCAGGCTGAATTATTGATGATTTTAAGTTTTGAAAGCGAAGATTCCCGTATCATCATTTCCGTATCCAGTTCCACCGTTCCCAGTTCACCGGGCTTCTTTTTATTGTTCAGTTGCAGCAGCAGCCTTTGCACCACCGTTTCCGCAATAGCTTCTTCCGGCTGGCCGATAGCAGATACAGAGGGAGAGAACAGCGAAAAATGTGTATTGTCGTCAAAGCCCATCACAGCGATATCACCCGGCACGTCCCAATGCAGGTTTCTAAGGGCCTCAAGTCCGCTGATGGCGAGGTAGTTGGTGGCAAATATCACAGCATCCAGTTCCTGGTTCGATGTAAGAAAAGCCTGTATCAGTTGAACGGAAACATCATGTCCCGAACCATAACTCACCTGCAGGATGCGCTCTTCGCCATTGAAGTTGGAAACGGCTGTTTTGTAGCCATCCAAACGGTCCTGCATCTGGCTCTGGGTGGAGTCCAGCGTTACGAAACCAATTTTTGAATACCCGTTTCCGCTAAGATGCTCTACTGCCTGTGCAGCGCCTCCTTTGTTGTTCACCACTACATTACAGGTAGGTAACCCGGGATAATAACGGTCGTACAAAACCATAGGCACCTGCTCATCGTGCAAGGCCATGATCTCTTTTTCAAGGCCCGGCGGCGGCGCGATGATATAGCCATCTACCTGTCTTTCCCGGAAGAGTTGCAACAGTTCCCGTGTCTTCTCGGTATCGTTTTCCGTGCTGGAATAGAATATTTTGTAACCAAGTTTGTACACCCTTCTTTCTACCCCTCTTGCGATACTAGAAAAGAAGGGGTCGGAGATATCTTCCATCAGCATCCCAAGAATATTGGTTTTACCGGTGCGCAAACTTTTCGCCAGCAGATTGGGCTGGTACCCTACTTCCAATGCGTATTTGCGGATGCGCTCCTCCATGGCATGACTGATGCCTTTTTCCGCCGCCTTTCCATTTAAAACAAAAGAAATGGTGGTGGCAGAAACTTTGAGTTCCGCAGCAAGGTCGTGTATGGAAAGTTTCTTTTTCATGCGAAAATCAGCGCCAGTGATAGCTATCCTGAATAATAGAATTACCGAAAGAAAGAACGACAGTGGAAATTTTTGTGTAATTGAATTGCGGGCTTCCGTTTCGCGAAGCGATACCGTGCGCATTGGACCCGGCAGTTAAAACAGAGAAAGGAGGCATAAGCAATCTGATTACGGGAACTAAGGTAAATCATTTTACTAAACCGATTTACAAAATCGATTATTTTTTTGAAAAAAATTTGCCCCCCTTTTCTTCTTCACCATAAATACTGGCAATCGGTACTTCATTCCAGTAGTCTAACCCTCTTTCTCAGCATTTATCTATAGCATGAAACGGGTATGTTTTTTAACGGAGCAATTACCTGCGAAAAAGCGGAAACCGGTGGCACCGGTTTCCTCCTTAACGGGTATTTATTTCTAAAAACGCAGGTTTTAAACCCTGTCCTTCCGCAGTGATTTTAACGGTACCGGCCCTCCCTTTTTCACCGCGAACAATTACAAGTAACAGTCCGGCGTAAGCATTTCGTTCTTTGGATGGGAAGGGCGTAAGATCTGCCGGATTACCATTGTCCGTGGCCACAATACTGCCCGGACCTTCGACATTGAAACGTATCTTATTGATAGCGTCAGGGACTACGAGGCCATTGGCATCTATAATTGAAACTGTAATGAAGGACAGATCACTTCCATTCGTAAGGATACTGTCGCAATCTGCTTCCAGCTTCAGTCCTGCGGGTGCACCGGTAGTACGGATGGTTTCTTCCGCCCATTTTTCTCCGTTTTTATAAGCGATGGCGTTCAGGGTTCCCGCTTCATATTTCACTTCATCCCATCTCAGCCTGTATTCGTAAACGTTTTTCTTTTTTCTGCCCAGGGAGCGCCCGTTCAGGAATAATTCCACCTCGTCACCTGAGGTAAACACATGCACGGGCGTTAAAGCGCCTTCCCTCCCCTTCCAGTTCCAGTGCGGGAGGATATGCACCATTGGCAGATCGGGCCTCCACCTCGACTGGTACAAATAGAAGCGGTCTTTTTTGAAGCCAGCCAGGTCGATGATGCCGGAATAAGAACTGCGTGCTGAATAGTAAGGAGTGGGCTCACCAAGGTAGTCCCAACCCGACCAAACAAATTCTCCAGACACATAAGGATGTTTATCCTGCGTGGCGAACACTTTATCCGGGGAAGCGCCAAACTGTGCGGTATATAATTCGTATGCGCTTACCTGTTGCAATTGCCCGTTCCCGCCAATGCCCTCGCTTACAGGCGCACTGTTGCCTTCAGTTACCGGGAAAAGATAAGAACCACGGGAACTGAGCGCGGAAGCCGTTTCACTGCTTACAATCATCTTTCCCGGGAATTTTTCGTGGAAAGCAGGATACAGTGGTGAAGTGCGGATGCCGTTCAAATGTTTGTATGCCGGCGCATCACGTATCCCTTCTCCCTGGTAGTTCAAACTGATGATGTCCATAGAAGCCGGAAAAGGCATATCGGGCTTAGCATAGTTCATAGATGCGGTGGTGGGCCTTGTGGGGTCTTCTTCTTTTACAATATCGTTCAGCTTTTTCGCGATGGCGGCACCCTCTTTATCTGTATACTGCTCCCCCACTTCATTCCCGAAACTCCAGGAAATAACAGAAGGGTGGTTGCGGTCTCTTCTTATAAACGAACGCGTATCGGCTTCGTGCCATTCGGGAAAGATGAGGTGAAAATCAAGTGGTGTTTTTTTTCTTTCCCAACTGTCGAAAATTTCATCAATCACCAGAAATCCCATGCGATCGGTGAGGGTCAGCAATTCAGGTGCAGGTGGGTTGTGCGCCAGCCTGATGGCGTTGCAACCAAGTTCACCCAATAATTCCAGTTGCCGTTCTGCCGCACGCACGTTGAAAGCCGCACCCAACGCGCCAAGATCATGGTGCTGATTCACCCCTTGTATACGAACCGGTATTCCGTTCACATGCAACCCTTTTACCGGATCAAATTTCAGGTCGCGGATACCGAATATTGTTTCATACTCGTCTATCAGTTTTCCATTTACATACAAACGGGAAACTGCAACATACAGGTTTGGATGCTGGGTTGGCGGTGGCCCCCATAACAGCGGGTCCGCGATATTCACCGAGGACTCAACATTCACTTTCTTTCCTGCAGGCACAACTGTTTTTACCGCGGGAGCTGTGGCTACCTGTTTCCCCCTTTCATTCTCCTCTTTTCCTGCAAGGTAAATAACCGTATTCGCTGACACGACAGCATCGTTGGTAGCCTTGTTGTTAATTTCCACCGCGATGTTTACTGTTGCAGAGGAGGAAGAAATATCTTTTGTGGTAATAAATGTTCCCCATTGCCCAACATGCACCGGCGCCACTTTGGTGAGCCATACGTTGCGGTAAAGACCTGCTCCCGGATACCAGCGCGCTGAATTGGTAGGATTATCAATCCTGATGGCGAGCTGATTTTCCGCTCCGGATTTAAGGTAAGGCGTAAGATCGAGCCTGAAAGAATTGTACCCATAAGGCCATCCGCCCACGAGGTTACCATTCAGCCACACCATGGCATAGGACATCGCGCCATCTATATCCAGGTAAATAGTTTTTCCCTTATCCGCTTCGCTGAATTCAATTTTTCTCCTGTACCAGCCAATTCCCTGAACGGGGAGTCGTCCCATTCCGCCGCCAACAATAGCATCGGCTTCTTTGTAAAAAGGCCCTGCAATCGCCCAGTCGTGCGGGAGTACCACATCTATCCATTGCACATCGTTAAAGGCAGCCTGCACATAAGGGAAATCCGCGCCGGGATGCCCTTCGGGACGAAGGTGTTTTTGTGCCGGATCCTTGATGAAATCGTTCGCGGAGGGAAGTATCCACTTTTTGAGCGCATCAGCAGGAGAAATAACATTAACCGATTCTGTAGGTTTACTATCGGCGACAATATTATCGTTACGATCGGTTACTTCGGGACGAACATCATAAATCAGTTTATCAGCGCCGGATGCATACCGCATGAACTTCCAGCCATCGTTAATGCTTATACGCTGTCTGTAATTTACGGAACCCGGAAGCGAGGTTGACCGGGAACCGACATTACAACCGGTGACCACAGCCATACTTACGAACCATAGCGGGCAGAAACACTTCATAAAAGGGCGGGAGAAAGCAGCAATCATTCTGATCAGTTTTTTTGACAAAAAGGTTCAGGTATATCCAGGTTAACCGGAAACACTACAAGTTCTTCAAAATTTACATCCAATTAAGCAACCGATTGCATATTTTTAAGAAAAAGTTTGCAATTTTGCTTTTAAAATATTTCTTTTAGATAAATAAACGATGCGGGCCAGCACCTTCCCTTCTTAAGAAATACTGATAGTTAAAGGATTTCGTAACCTCAGCCGGAAAAGAATGGCCGTGAACATGTTTGCAATTGATTACAATGAACACTAAGAAAGACATCACCATTTATGACCTGGCGCAAAAACTCAACCTCTCGACCTCCACGATCAGCCGTGCGCTGAACGACAATCCCATCATCAACAAAAGAACACGTAAAACCGTACAGGAAACGGCCCGTGAACTGGGTTACCGCCACAACACTTTCGCCAGCAACCTGCGCAAGCAGAAAACAAATACCATTGGCGTAATCGTTCACGAACTGAACAGCAACTTCATCACTTCTGTACTTTCAGGCATCGAAAAAGTAACCACCGCCGCCGGTTACGACCTCATCATCGCGCACTCTTCTGAAAACCACGAAAAAGAAGTCGCAAACGCCCTCAACTTCTTCCACAAAAGAGTGGACGGTGTGCTCGCCTCTCTTTCTTTCACCACCCATAACCTTGACCATTTCACGCCATTCGCCGAAAGAGGCGTTCCGGTAGTATTCTTTGACCGCGTGGAGGAAAGTCACGACAGCACCCATGTGATCATCGACAACCACAAATGTGGCTACCAGGCCACCA
>CAMLPA010000168.1 GCA_946481605.1 uncultured Flavihumibacter sp.
ATTATGGACAACCCCTTCCTGGGCCTGGATGTGCAGGGACGCGCCATCCTGCACCGCGGCATGGAAGAACTCGCCGAACATGGTATTCAGTTCATCATTACAGGACCATCCAAAGAGATTCCCATATTCATCACAGATGTGCTGGTACTGGAGCAAGGAAAAGTTCAGTTCTCGGGCAAACGAAGCGCCTATCATCCTGAAAAAGAATTGGAACACACCACCCCTTTGCCCGATCTCCCGGAAGGCATGCCTGTCCTGAAAGCGCCTTTCTCCACGGCAGTAGCCCTGCACAACGTTACTGTGCGTTACGGGGAAAAATATATTCTCCAACAACTGAACTGGACCGTAAACAAAGGAGAAAAATGGCTACTCTCCGGTGCGAACGGGAGTGGAAAATCCACCCTGCTCAGCCTCATCACCGGAGACAATCCGCAAGCTTATGCGAACGATATCCTTCTTTTCGACCGGAAACGCGGTTCGGGAGAAAGCATCTGGGACATCAAAAAGAACATCGGTTATGTTTCTCCGGAACTCCACCTCAGTTTCAATTCCTTCTCTCCCGCCTCCGATGTGATCGGTTCCGGCATCTTTGACACGATCGGTTTGTTCCGGCCACTGAGCGCAGGGCAGGAAAAACTGATCCGCAGTTGGTTACGCATCCTGAAAATTGAGCACCTGTATGAACATGCTTTGGTAAGACTTCCCCTCGGCACACAGCGGTTGCTCCTGGTTATCAGGGCGTTCATCAAAAATCCGCCATTGCTGGTACTCGATGAACCCTGCCAGGGACTGGACGATACCCAGCGCGACCAGGTCCTCTGGCTCACCGATATGATCTGCGCCCAGCCCGAGACCACACTCATTTACGTGAGCCATTACGCCGATGAGGTCCCTGCCTGCATTACACACCGGTTTCAACTGTAAAATGTATCTTTGGCCCTCCTAAATACACATCAGATGAAAAAGATTGCATTCGTACTGGCATTACTTGCCACCGCTCATTTCTCCAACGCACAGCCACCCGAAGGCCCCGCAAAACCCGGCGATGTTTACGGTGCGCCCGTAAATGAAAAAGGGGCCGTGAACATCACGAAAATCCCGGCACAACTTGAAAAGAAAGACAGCTTTTCAACAAAGGTCGTGGCCACAGTAATAGATGTCTGTCCCAAAAAAGGTTGCTGGATCAACCTAAAAATCGACGACAACACTACTGCTTTCGTAAAAATGAAAGACTACGCGTTCTTCGTTCCCACGGACCTGAAAGGAAAAACTGTGGTACTGGAAGGAGATGCATTTCTGTCTACCACATCCGTGGATGAATTGAAGCATTACGCGAAGGATGCGAAAAAATCCAAAGAAGAAATTGATGCCATTAAAGAACCGAAAAAAGAGATCAGGTTCCTGGCAAGCGGTATTAAGGTGGTGAAATAATTACGCCTGAAATAAGTTGAAACGGCCCTGTGCGCAAGCACGGGGCTTTTTTGTTGAGCTTGTTAACCGGTGGTTAAACACGCTTTAAAAATAATATTCCTCTCCAAAAAGTGTTCTTTTTACACAGTGAAGAATGATTCGAAGATTGTTTTTCAATTTTAAAATTCAGTTCCTGTGACCCAACCACTACCCACACCCGTCCGTAGAATGGCCATGCCTTTCTCTTTATTCCTTTCCGGAATACTCCTGTTATTTTTCACCTCAACTACTTTAGCCCAATCGCCGGGGCAGATCATCCGTCCGGTCGGTGGCGCTGGTGTTACCGTACTCAATCCCAATGGGGACGCGTACAGTTCGGCTACGGTAACCGGTTTCACCACGAGCGACATCACGCAGAGTGAGGTCGCATTCAAGGTAGTGCCCCCGGCTGTAATTGAACCTACCGGAGACATCGCAACAGGGCCTACCGGCGGTTTTACGGATATCGTAAAAACATTTGACGGAAGCGGCTTCTATATTTATACGGATGGCACGAACCTCCTGTTCAGGCTCCGCATCGGCAATGTTATCAGCGGTTCCAAAGGGTACAGTATCCTGGTGGATACCGATGGCAAAATCGGGAATACCGGTCCTTATGCGGATCCGAATTATGTTGCGGGCACCAATACCTCGAGCGGGAACCCCGGGTTTGAATATGAAGTGGTACTGGAAACGAATTTCCGGGTAGCCGTTTACCACGTGGATGGCTCGGCCTCACCGGGCGCTCCCGTGGCCACTTATACACTGAATACCCATTCCCAGATATCACGCGCGCTTACGACCGATGGCAATACCCCGGATTATTTTTACGACTGGTATGTGCCATTGACGGCTATCGGAAATCCCGCTTCGTTCCGGCTTGCCGCCACCACTGTAACTTCCCCTTCCTCTGCACTACAGGGAAGCCGTTCCGATATTTACGGCATAGATGATGCGGCCAACGCGAACGTTGCAGCGGCATGGCAATCTGTGGTCAACGCACAACCAACCATCACGGTTTCCGGCTTCAGCGGGGTTAGCGCAGTATGTACCACGGCACCTGTATTAACAAGTCCCATAGCAGCGGGCAGTAATATCTCCGTAACAGGTACCTGGAGCAGGATGGATGCCACCAAACCTGGTTCGGCCACCATCACGCTATACAGAAACGGAAGTTCCGTGGGTACAACAACAGTAAACAGCGGAAACACCTGGAGCATAAGCGTATCCAGCATTTCAAACGGAGATGTGTTTTACGCCAGGGCGCAGGCAAGTGGCGAAACGCAATGTCTTCAATCCAATAATGTTACAGCTTCGGGTTGCATTACACCACCCGCCACACCGGTACTTAGCTGTGGATCACTGAAGGGCATTTCGGGCACCATGCCTTCTACCGCGACAGGCAATACTGTTGCAGTATACCTCGTTCCAACCACTTCAGCCTCTCCCACATCGAATATGGTAAGTAATGGTACAAACCTCACCTACCCCACCAGCACAAGTTTCGCGTATTATACCAATGGATGCTCCGGCGGTTCAAACAACGTGGCCACCGGCGTTTACATGATTGTGACCAACAACAGCAGTTGCAGTTCCAATCCGGTATTTGTATGCATCAACAGCGGCAGCAGCGGCACACCAGCAGCTATTGCCACGAATGCGCTCAGCATCAGCCAGCCAGTTTATGCTTCCAATACCTCCATAACAGGAACGGGTGCAGCAACAGGGGACGTACTGCGTTTATTCATCAACGGGCAATACAAGCAAAGCATCAACACAACAGGTACAGGTTTCACGTTCTCAGGACTAACGCTTCAAACAGGCGATCAACTGAAAATATATTCGCAAACAGGCACCAGTTGCATTACACAGTCGGCTACTTTTACTGTAAGTTGTTTCAGTCAGCCACCATCTATTACTACAAATACCACGGGTAACCTGCTTAATGGCGCCACCACCATTTCCGGCACTTCGGCTTATCCCGGTGCAAGTGTTCAGGTGTACAAAGGCGTTAGTCCTTCCGGAACAGCAACAGGTTCCGCGGTAACAGTGAACAGCAATGGCGTATGGACCGCTACCGTTCCCGTAATGACCAGTAGTGAAACTTATTACGCGGTGCAAACAGTAAACGGCTGTACCAGCGCGGCTTCTGCCTCCGCCACTGTATTAACACCCGCCAGTTGCCCTACCATCACGGGAAGCTACACCGGAAGCAGCACCAGCGTTTCAGGCACCATGCCTTCCTCCTTTACAGGCACCATCAGGCTTTACGAAGATGGCGGATTGATTGGCTCCGTGAACGTAAGCAGCGCAACCAGTTGGAGCATTTCACTTACGGCCGGCACCTTGTATTACAACGGGGCATTAAAAGCAACCGCACAGGCCACAGGCGGCGCCGAAAGCAACGGGTGCAGTACTACCACCGTTGGATGCACTGCACCGGCAACCCCATCCATTACGCCCGGAAGCGCCATCATTACCGAAGGGCAAAACCTCCAGGTAAACATCAGCAATGTAACTGCGAACAACTGGTATGCGCTGATGGACAATACAGGTACAAGCTTCGCTACTTCCACTTACAGCACCACCAGTAACAACTTCTCTCTCTCCTCCAATGCATTTACAACCGCAGGCACGTACAACCTGTACCTGAGTGCAGATGCCCTTACCGGTTGCCCAAACAGTGCCACGCCACTAACCGTTACCGTCCACAGCGCCATACTTCCCGTAAAGTTTGTAAGCGTTGCCGCGAAGCGGAGCGGAGAAAGCGCCATTATCAGTTGGAAAGTTGCGGAAGAACAACAGGTGGAGCGTTACGAAGTACAGTGGTCCACTGATTGTAATCGTTTCGAAACAATAGGCTCCGTCGCTTTCAACGGAAGTTTTAATGGCAATTACCAGTTCACGCCTGCCACACTCCCTGAAGCTGAAAAAATATGCTTCCGCATTAAGCAGGTGGATAAAAGCGGCACCTTCATGTACAGCGCTGTATTCTCCCTGAACAACACGGATGTATTGCGCTGGCAGGTGACCCCGAACCCGGTACAAACCGTTGCGAAACTTTCTGTTTCGGTTCCGGCGCATAAAACAGGTACCGTTTATGTGATGGATGTTCACGGGAAAACGCTGTTCTCCAGGAAGTGCACCTTCATAAAAGGGCAGAACAATATCGTATTACCGGAACTGAGCCAGTTGGCCCCGGGCACCTACCTCGTATGCCTTTCGATTGACAATACAGTTGAATTCAGGAAAATTATAAAGCAATAACTATCCGTTAAAACACTGTCCTTAGAACTCAGTAAGGTGTCCTATATTTACGGAACATTTACTCAAAACACCTTACATGCTGAAGTTTAATTTAAAATGGCCCCTGCTGGTGGCGGTATCCTGTTCCGCCATCGCCTGTGTAATGTCCGGCTTTTCGGAGCAGGACCCGATTAAATCGGAGAAGCTCACGTTTAACATGGAGATCATTGAAACAGGCATCAATGTGCCCTGGGGCATGGAGTTCATGCCAAACGGTGATATTCTGGTAACGGAGAAGTCGGGGCAGATCAAAGTGATCCGGAACGGAAAAGTGCTGGAACAGGAGATCACTGGCGTTCCGAAGGTGTATGCCCGCGGGCAGGGTGGACTATTCGACCTGCAACTGCATCCGAAATATGCGGAGAACGGCTGGATTTATATTTCCTATTCCGCACCCAACCCTGATGGGAACGGCGGCATGACGCATATTATGCGGGCGAAACTGAAAGGCAATGCACTCACCGACCAGGAAGTACTCTTCAAAGGTGCGCCGTACACTACTTCAGGCGTTCACTTCGGGGGAAGAATGGAATTCGGGAAAGATGGTTACCTCTATTTCTCTATCGGAGAAAGAGGGGAAAAAGAAAAGGCGCAGTCGCTGGAAACTTATAACGGAAAAGTGTACCGGATAAAAGATGATGGCACCATCCCAACAGACAATCCCTTTTTCAATACACCCGGGGCCATCAAAGCCATCTACTCTTACGGACACCGCAACCCGCAGGGCTTAAGACTGCACCCTCAAACCGGAGAACTCTGGGAAACAGAACATGGTCCGATGGGCGGTGATGAACTGAACATTGTGCGGAAAGGAAAAAACTACGGGTGGCCTAAGGTGACTTTCGGGATCGATTACAACGGAGAAATTATCTCAAAAGATACCACGCTACCAGGAATAGAAGCGCCTGTTTTCTATTGGAAACCTTCCATCGCCACGAGTAACCTCGTTTTCGTGACCGGCAACAAATATCCTTCCTGGAAAGGAAATGTATTGGTGTGCGGCATGGTTTTACAAAGACTGGAAAGACTGGAGCTTAACGGCGATAAAGTAACGCATCGGGAAATTCTGCTGGACAAGATAGGCAGGGTGCGCAATGTAGAGCAGGGACCTGATGGATTTATTTACGTATCCGTTGAAGGAGGAAAAATTATTAAGATCGTACCCGCCGCCTGACCGGGGTCGTACACCACATCCGAAACATGAAACAAAAAAAGATAGTTGCAGTGCTGGCAGCCTGCTTGCCGCTGCTGGCATTTTTTCCCGGACAGGATAAGGAACTGGAGAAAAGTAAGGCAAGAGGCAAAGTTTTGTATGAAGAACTGTGCATCACCTGCCATCTTGGGAATGGGAAAGGAACGCCCGGAGCCATTCCTCCACTCGCAGGTGCGGATTATATATTGAAGAATCCGAACAACGCCATTTACGCGGCGAAATATGGTTTGAGCGGCACCATCACGGTAAACAGGCAAAAATACAGTACGGCAATGCCGAACCCCGGTATAAGCAACGAGGAAGTAGCGGATGTTACGAACTATATCCTCAACAGTTGGGGCAACAAAGGAAAGATGGTAACAGTGAAGCAGGTGGAAGGCGTGAAGAAATAAGCACTTCTACTGAAAAGAATCAGGGCTGAAGGTTCAGCGTTGACAGGAGTTGTGTTGATAGAACTCAGGTTGAGCATATACTTCTATTGAAGCAACCAGTCTAATACAAAGGAATATTCAATGTGGAGATCGTAGTGCTGGCATTACCATCCTTACTGATTCTTGCATACAGGCGGCATTTTGATGGCGCATGCGGAATGGTAAGTTGAAGTTGTGTGCCGTACCCAACTGGTACCATACTCAGGTAAGTGCCATACCCGTCTGTCCTGATGAGAAACCATTCAATTTTAAAAGATCGGACTGAATCCGGTATAAATTGCCATGTCTGCTGCTTTCCGGCACGGAACAAAAGGTTGTAGGTGAGCACTTCTTTTTCCTGCACCACCTTAGCAGGTTTGAGGATTTTTATTTCAGGAAGCACCCCTTTCCTGGCCGATATTAAACCAGGCCGCCAGTAGCGCATCATGGAATCATAACTTTCCTTGCGGTTACCGTTCAGGTCCATCACACCATCCAATTCCAGGCGGTTATTGCTTTGCATATCCTGCCAGGCTGGAAGCACCAGCGGCGAATGGTTTGTTTTTTCCAACGCTCCCCACCAGTTGGCTGGAACGCTTCCCCA
>CAMLPA010000169.1 GCA_946481605.1 uncultured Flavihumibacter sp.
CTTAAGCTGTACAATATTTATCCGACCGGATATTTTCAGAAAAATGAACAAAAGGTGCCCACTCCTCCTCCACGGCATCCATCCACTTAAACACACACAGCTGTTCATTTTTCAAACCAATACTAACATGGATTACAGAAGAATTATATGCTCCTGTACAGCCATGGGCATGTTGTTTATTGCCCAGGCACAGGATAAAAAAACCAAGGATTCCTTGTGGAACGAACTGGATGAAGTGGTTGTTTCCTACAACAAATGGGAACAAAACCTGAATGAAGTTCCCAATAAGATCGCGCGGATCAATATGAAACTTGCGGCTCTTCAGCATCCGCAAACTGCGGCTGATCTGTTGGGTGCTTCGGGTTCAGTATTCATTCAGAAAAGTCAACTGGGTGGCGGAAGTCCCATGATACGCGGTTTTGCTACCAATCGTGTACTGATAGTAGTGGATGGCGTACGCATGAACAACGCCATTTACCGCAGCGGCAACCTCCAGAACGTGATCTCGCTCGATGCACTGGCTACGGAAAACGCCGAGGTAATCTTCGGACCGGGAAGTCTCATTTACGGAAGTGACGCGATTGGCGGCGTGATGGATTTTCATTCCTTCACTCCGAAACTATCTACCAATGAGGATTTGCTGGTTAAAGCGAATGTACTTACCCGTTATGCATCAGCAAACAAAGAAAAAACCATTCATGCCGACTTGAATTTCGGGGAGAAGAAGCTATCCTTTCTTTCCAGCTTCACTTACAGCGATTTTGGTGATATGAAGATGGGAAAGAACGGCGGCCAGGACAACTACCTTCGCCCCAATTCCGTGGAGTGGATTAACGGTAAAGACAGTGTTGTGGCCAACCCGGATCCGCGTGTCCAGTTGCAAAGCGGCTACCACCAACTCAACCTGTTGCAGAAAATCCGGATCCGCCCCAACGATCGTTGGGACCTCGGCTATGCCTACCATTATTCAGCTACGGGTAATGTGCCCCGTTATGACCGATTGATTGAAACGAGCGGCGGCTTACCCACCTTCGCCCAGTGGTACTATGGCCCGCAACGCTGGGAAATGCACCAGGCACAGGCAGCTTACACGGGCAGAACCGCGCTTTTCGACAACATGAAGGCTGTATTCGCCTACCAGGATTATGAAGAAAGCCGTCACGACCGGCGCAGGAACAATACGAACCTCCGCAACCTCACGGAAACCGTGGAAGCTGTTTCCGCCAACTTCGATTTCCTGAAAACGCTCAATCCGGGTACAAGCCTGTTCTATGGCGCGGAATACGTTTTCAACGAAGTGGGTTCAACAGGAAACAGGGTGAACACCGCCAATGGAACCGTTTCAGGTGTGGCTTCCCGTTACCCCAACGGATCAAAGTGGCAATCAGCCGCCGCTTACATCAGCTTGAAAAAACGGGTAAACCCGAAACTTGTGCTGTCCACCGGTCTGCGGTTCAACCATGTTTCACTGCAAAGCAGGTTCGATACCACTTACTTCAAAACGCCATTCCTGGAGGCGGACATCAGCAAGGGCGCTGTTACAGGTAATGTTGGTATTACCTACCGTACAACAGAAAATTCGCACCTGTTCTTCAATGTATCTACCGGTTTCAGAAGTCCGAACGTAGACGATATCGGGAAGATATTTGAATCGGTTACCGGAAGACTAACAGTGCCGAACGCGAACCTGTCGTCGGAATACGCGTGGAACGGCGAACTAGGCTGGAACATCAAAAAAGAAAGAAGGTACAGCTTCGACATCACCGCCTTCTTCACCTACCTTGATAATGCCATCGCCAGGAGACCATTTCAGTTGAATGGCAGCGACAGCCTCGAATTCAATGGCGGCATGGTATTCACGGAAGCCCTTCAGAACGTGGCCCATGCGAAAGTATGGGGTGTGCAGGGCGCTTTCTCTGTGTTTCTCACCCCGAGAATATCCTGGAGCATTCAGGGCAACTGGACGAAAGGGGAAGAAACGGATGACGCGGAAGACAAGAACGTACCGCTGCGCCACGCTGCGCCATTCTTCGGTAACAGCCATCTTCGTTATATGCGGGGCAAATGGTTGTTGGATGTGTATGGCATCTACAATGCCGCGATACGTTACGAAGACCTGGCACCAACGGAGCAGGTGAAAACCTTCATCTACGCGAAGGACGCGAACGGCAATCCCTATTCACCCTCGTGGTACACCATCAACCTGAAAGGCAGTTGCGAGATCAGCCGCCACATCTCTGTTTCAGGGGGCTGGGAAAACATCACCAACCAAAGGTACAGGCCCTATTCATCGGGCATTGTGGCAGCGGGATCCAACCTCGTGCTTTCCGTAAAAGCTTCCATTTAAAACACCAACACCATGCAGCAGAATGCTTCAGCACAGATAGCCCGGAAAACGAGATGGCACAGAAAATGGCACAGGAACATCGCCATTATAGGAGCTGCTTTCCTATTGTTTACCTCAGTAACCGGCCTGCTGCTGGCCTGGAAAAAAAATAGCGGGGGATACCTGCTGGCAGAATCAAAGAAGGGGAGCAGCCCCCTTCTTTCCCAATGGCTCTCTTTTGAAACACTTTCTTCCAAAGCCATTACAGCGCTTCGCGAAAAACACGGCAACGCCATCGATACCGCGATCAGCCGGATTGATGCGCGTCCCGATAAGGGAATGGTAAAGTTCATTTTCGAAAACCATTACCACGCGCTCCAGGTTGATGCCGTTACCGGGAAAATACTCCTGCACGAGGAACGGCGCGCCGATTTTATTGAACAGTTGCACGACGGCAGCATCATCGATAAGCTGTTGAGCGCCAACGGTCCGGGCAAACTCACCTACTCTACCATCGGCGGATTAAGCCTGCTCCTGCTCACCATTACCGGGTTCTGGCTCTGGTACAATCCTAAAAGAATCCGCAGGAAAAAGGCAGAAATTCAGCCCTGAAACTTAAACGGAGGCAGCATATTCTAAAAAATATTGTCTAACTTGTATGGTAACCAAATGTCTTATATGACGGAGGAAGCCATTCTTACCGGTTGCTTAAGAAATGATGCAACCGCCCAAAAGGAGTTATACAACCGCTACAGCCCGAAAATGTTGTCGGTATGTTTCAGGTACGCCCACAACAGGGAAGACGCGGAAGATATGCTCCAGGAGGGTTTCATTAAAGTGTTCTCGCAAATCCACACCTTCCAAGGCAAAGGCGCTTTTGAAGGTTGGGTGAGAAGAGTGATTGTGCATACCTGCATCAACATTCTGAAGAAGAACAAAAAGTTCAATGAAAGTGTGGACATTATTCACGCTTCGGGCGTGCAGGTTAGGGAGGAATCCGTTCCGTCGATCATCCAGGCCAAACAGGTTATCGATTGCATCAGGATACTTCCGATCGGATACCGGACGGTACTCAACCTGTATGCCATTGAAGGCTACAACCACAAGGAGATCGCAGAGATGTTAGACATTGAGGAAAGCACGAGCCGTTCGCAGTACACTAGGGCCCGCGCCATGCTGGAGGATATTCTTGTGAAAAAAAGAATTATGCAGAAACCACGGGAAAAAGCAGGCTGGTTCGCCGCGCTTACCGGGAGATCCTGAGACCTTGAAACGAGACCGGCATGGAGAGAGACTTTTACACAGATGATTTTGAACAATATCTAAGGGAAAAAACAGACGAATACCGGATGTTCCCCTCTGATACTGTTTGGAAAAAAATTCACCGGCAACTGCATGTGTACAGGCGCTGGACCATGTTCGGTATATCCGCCCTGCTCCTGGGCGCCACTTTCCTCGGAGGCAGATTTTTCCTGAGCGGCACTGAAAATATCCTGGCCGATGCCGCCAACAACCAGGTAACACCTTCTCCCCTTTCCAACACAAATTCAGCAGCAGAAGCAGAGAAAAAAAACGCTAAAAAAGAGCCTGGTAAGGAAGTAGCAAAATACATTGCGCCCAACCAACTTATTATCGCCATCAACAACATCAGGGAAAGGAAACTTTCCAATATGCTTTTCCAGGACATCGCGGAAAAGAACGATCCTAATATGAAGGTGGCCTGGCTTCGTCCTGCGGAAGTGGATAGTCCGGCTATCGTTGCCGCTGAAGTTCCGGAAGAAAAGGAAATGCCAGTGCCTACCGTTGCACAAATAGAATTAAAAACAGCCGCTTCGTTCCCCGTTAAAACACCGGAGCAGCTTCCCGTTCGCCACCTGGAGGCCGTTCTTGTGGAAAAACCTTCTTCACTTAGTGTGATCCCTTCCAAAGAAGATGGTTTGACTTTCAAAACAACACCGGATATCGCGTCAGTACAATTGGTGGAAGAAAAGCCCTTCCTCTCTGAAGAAGACAGAAGACATATCGATAATTTCGCGCTCAACTATATACCACCGCAAAGAAGAAAACTAAGCCTGCAATTCTATGTAACGCCAACAGTAAGCTACAGAAGACTGACCGATTGGGGTAAGAACATCAACCTGAATTCGGCGCCTACCAACCTTACCACACAGGCGCACTATGATATTGATAAATATGTGAACCAAAAGCCGGCCATTGGTTTTGAAGCCGGCTCCAACATGCTGGTGAAACTAACACCAGGACTGACACTGAAAACCGGTCTTCAATTTAATTTCTCCAGGTTCCAGATACATGCTTACAATGCACCATCGGAAACAGCGATCGTAGCCATGAGTACCACTTCCGGGAATCAGCCCGATACCATGTTCAGCGGCAGCAGGCTCCGGAATTACTTCGGCTATTCGAGAGCGGAAGTACAGAATCAATACATGCAACTTTCCATGCCGGTAGGACTTGAACTCCGGGTGGCAGGCACCAATAAATTCAGTTTTAACGTGGCAGGCGCCGTTCAACCCACCTACCTGCTGAGCAGCAACAGCTACCTGCTCAGTTCCGATTACAAACATTACGTGAAAGCGCCGGACGACCTCATGCGCCGCTGGAACCTGCACACCAACTTTGAAGCCTACTTCGCCTTCGAAAAGAATGGGCTGCGCTGGCAAATGGGTCCCCAGTTCAGGTACCAGATGCTTTCCAGTTACGAGAACAAATACCCCATACGGGAATACGTGATTGATTATGGTTTCAAGATCGGCGTAAGCAAAATTTTCAAATAAAATTCTCCTTCCCCGCCCCCTATTTCCTTAATTTTGGGGCATGCGAATAATAGTGATTTTAGCCCTGGTACTTCTGTATGCCTGTCAGGGAACCCCATTGAAAACAGAGGCCGGTGATATTATGAAAGACAGTATCGCCGCTTCCAAAGAATATTATCCCATTCCCGCCTTTATTACTGAGGAACTGAAATACGCCCAGGAAAACCCTACGGCCATTACCAGGTATATTACGATCGGCAATAAAGTGGATTCGGGGTTTGTGCCTTACGATACACTGGCAGCCTTCGCTGCCGCATTTATGGGAATAGACCTGAACGATGCCTCGTTTAAAAGAGATGTGGAAGAAAAAACATTTATGGACGAATCCATCGGGCTGGTTACCCTCAGTTATACCATAGATAACCCCAATACACCATTGCGCCGCGCCGATATACTTGTGAAAGAAGGAGAAGTGAAGAGTAAAGTGAACAGTATTTACCTTGAAAAAGTGGCGGAAAATAACGGCACCACTACCGTGAAAAAACTGTACTGGAAATCCAGGCAGAATTGCATGGTTATTGAACAGGAAACCGATGCCTCCGGCAATGAAAAAATGATCCAGACCAAACTGGTATGGAACGCCGGCGAATAGCTATCCATCATGACCGCACAGGAATACCAGCAGATCGCACATACCATCCCGCACCAACCTGGTATCTATAAATACTATGATAAACAGGGAACACTGCTGTATGTGGGAAAGGCAAAGAACCTGAGGAAAAGAACGGGTTCTTATTTCACAAAAAATTATCCCAACTACAAAACCAAAGAGTTGGTTACCCGCATCCACAGGGTGGAATTCACCATCGTGGACAGCGAGCAGGATGCCTTCCTGCTTGAAAACGCTCTGATCAAACAATACCGGCCGAAGTACAATATCGACCTGAAGGACGATAAATCGTACCCCTTCATTGTAATCAAAAAAGAACATTTTCCGAGGGTTTTCCTCACCCGCAACAAGATCAACGACGGCTCAGAATACCTTGGGCCATTCACTTCCGTTGGAAGGGTACGGGAGTTGCTGAATTTCATCCGCCTCAACATTCCGTTGCGAACCTGCAAACTGAATCTCTCCCCGGCGAATATCCGGGCAGGCAAGTTTAAAGTATGCCTGGAATACCATCTTGGCAACTGTAAAGGCCCGTGTGAGGCTTTACAGACTGAAGAAGATTACCAGGCTGGCCTGCTCCAGATCCGGCAGATATTAAAAGGGAATGTTTCTCCCGTGATCCAGCAGTTTAAGGAACAGATGCAGGCCTTTGCGCAGGACATGGCGTTTGAAAAGGCCGAGATGATGCGCAAGAAAATTGAACACCTCGAAAATTACAACGCCCGCTCCGTAGTGGTGAGCAGGTACCTCACCAATATCGATGTGTTCTCCCTGCTCAAAGAAGACGAATGGGCCTACGTGAACTACCTGATGGTACAGAACGGCACCATCGTTCAAACCCATACCATCCGCCTGGAAACACACCTGGAAGAAACGGATGAAGAAGTACTTGTATTTGCGGTACAGCAGTTAAGAGAAACCTTCAATAGTCTGGCGGATGAAATAGTAGTTCCCTTCCACATCGAGTTCCCGCTTGAAGCGATTACCATCACTGTTCCAAAAGCCGGCGACAAGAAAAAACTGGTGGAATTGTCGTTAAAAAACGTGAACTATTTCCGTGAAGAAATCCGCAAAAAAAAGATCCTCCAACTGGAAGGAAAAGACGACCAGGAAAAGAAAAAAGTCCTGTACCAGCTCCAGGAAGAACTCCAGCTACCCGAACTGCCGGTTCATATAGAATGCTTCGACAACTCCAA
>CAMLPA010000170.1 GCA_946481605.1 uncultured Flavihumibacter sp.
GCCAGGTAAGCATGAGTTCAGTCTTGAGGTGGGTGGCTGGCCTTAATGTATTTTCCGTAGTGAGGGCGTCCAGTTGTTTGTCCAGTTTCTTCCGGGAAGCACTGCTGTCGTTTCCGAAATCGTACCTACTCTTAAATAACAATGCCTGTTCAGTCAGTCCATCATTTCCTATCCATGCGAACTGGAAATTACGGTTGTAGTAGAAACTCCGCATGCCGTCGGCAAGCGTATCGTTCAATGCCTGTTCTGAAATAAAACTCTCCAGTTTTGAACTGTCCAGAAAATGCGGATTACTTGCATTATTCCTGTTGATGCTGGTGTCTATTTCAGCAATCTTTCTACCGGATGCTGATGTTTTGTTCTCACTACTGTTGCAACCTGAATTACTGATAAGCAGAAGGATCAGGGCTATGGGGGCTATGCCTGTAATTATTTTCTTCATACCCCACACTTTTCAAATCCCGTGCCGCAGGTATTTCAGGTCCCCTTGCGTTGTATCTCAATCCAATAATATATCCATCAGTCAATCATCAATCATTACTATCTATCATCAATGATTACTATTCTATCCAAATTACACCACTCTTAATTTCATTCTCATTCTTTCAAGCCTATTCTAATTCCTTCTTTTAATCCTATTCCATTCAATCTTTTAATCCTATTCCATTCAATCATATCTCAATCCATAATCAACCTTACTCATATCCACTGATGAATACATATCCCATAGACAACAGGAATGTTACAATTAGCACTCCTACCGTAACCACTTTCCCCATGCTGAAATGATCGCGCCCGGCCACCATTTTTTTCTTAATGTTTTCTGGTATTGGTTTCATCGTTTAAGGTTTTGTTCATAGCTTTTGTTAAAAAAATATGCCAAAACCTAATACATTTGAAACCAAATACTTAAACCATTGTAGCCTGAATTCCCCGCAACGTTTATTCCCTTATCGCTTCTACTTCCGCTATCGTTTTCGGGCAATATTTCCCCAATCTACAGGATCCGTCTGCCGTAATCAGGTAGTTGTCCTCAATTCTAATTCCTGTAAAATCCCTGAATTCATTGAGTACACTGTAATTGATAAACGCTTCAAGTTTGTTTTCTGCTTTCCAGCGGTCGATCAATTCAGGAATACAATAAACGCCGGGTTCCACTGTTAGTACAAATCCTTCTTCCAGTGGTTTCCCCAACCTTAACGACTTCCACCCGAAGGCCGTACTTTTTTTCAAACTATCATTATAACCGACATATTGCTCGCCGAGGTCCTCCATATCATGCACATCCAATCCCATCATGTGGCCCAGTCCGCATTGGAAGAACAACGTGTGCGCCCCTGCGGCCACTGCTTCAGCCGGATTTCCTTTCATCAGCCCGATGGCTACCAGCCCCTCCACCAGTTTTTCACAGGCCTGGTTGTGAACATCCAGGAATGGTATTCCGGGTTTCAATAATGTTGCCGCGTGTTCCAGTGCATCCAGCACTGCCTGGTACACTTCTCTTTGTTTTGCAGAAAATAATTTCCCTGCGGGGAAGGTCCTGGTAAGGTCTCCGGCGTAATGCATGGCGTTTTCTGCGCCGGCATCCACCAGCACCATATCGCCGGGCTTCAGCGTATTGCCGTAATAATGGTTGTGCAGCGTTTGTCCTTCAACGGTAAGGATGATCGGATAAGCCAACCTGCTTCCATGGGCAAATGCCGTTTCCTGCACTTTTGCGGCCACTTCATATTCTTTCATGCCTGTTCCTGCGTAGCGCATCGCTGTAAGGTGCATTTCGGCGCTGATGGTAACAGCTTCTTCGGTCTCTTTTATTTCCTCCGCTGATTTAATGCTCCGTTGTTTTACTACGGCTTTGATCAATTCTTCCGAAACAAAACTGTCTACTCCGTTCGCGGAAATATTCAGCCATTCCGCAAGCTTCAACCGGTTCGCGAACCTGTAAGGTGGCAGGATATGCAGTCGCTGTCCTTTCTTTAAGGCCTGCTCAACATACTTGGCGACGTCCCTGGCCGGAGCAGTGCGTTTCACGCCCACCACTTCAGCCATTTCTCCCACACGGGGCAGCGGTCCGGTCCATATAATATCATCTATCCCCGCATCATTTCCGAAAATCACTTCCTCCCCGGTATCCGCATCAATGATGGCGTTAAGTCCCGCCACGTCCAGTCCGAAATAGTAAAGAAAAGTACTGTCCTGCCTGAACGGATACCAGTTATCTCTGTAATTCATCCCCGTTTCTTCATTTCCGCACAACACAATCAATCCTTTTACTGCTTTTGCCAACTCCTTTCTCCTGTTCTGGTAAATTTCTTTCGCAAACAATTTGAAATGCATACATTTTCGATTGAGCCGTAAAGTTAGGAAGCTCGCTCCGGCGCAACAACCCGTATTTTAACTGATGGTGGAAAGAAAAACACCTATTAAAGCCCCGCATTAACACTCTGATTGAAATGTTTACGAACGCCGTGCGCTAACTTGCCGCAAACTCCTACAGATGAAAAGAGTACTCTTTATCTCCCTGGTACTGCTTGTTGCACAGGATTTAATCCAGGCGCAGTCTTCAGACACCACACGGGCCGGAAACCCAGTTTTTAAAGGCTGGTACGCGGATCCCGAAGGCATGATCTTCGGCAGGAAATACTGGATTTACCCCACTTATTCCGATGCTTACGAAAAGCAGGTTCATTTTGACGCTTTTTCTTCAGATGACCTCACCAACTGGACAAAACATCCCGCCATCCTGGATACTGCTGCCATAAAGTGGGCGAAAAAAGCGATGTGGGCGCCCGCAATGGTGAAAAAAGGTAAAAAGTATTACTTCTTCTTCAGCGCCAACGATGTGCACCCGGGAGAAACAGGTGGCATTGGTATAGCAGTGGGCAACAGTCCGAAGGGGCCTTTCAAAGATTATCTCGGTAAACCCCTCATCAACGAAGTGGTAAACGGCGCCCAGCCCATTGACCAGTTCGTGTTCCAGGACAAAGACGGCGCATATTATATTATTTACGGCGGTTGGGGCCATTGCAACATTGCCAGGTTAACACCTGATTTTAAAGGATTCATTCCCTGGCCCGACGGCAGCACCTTCCGGGAGATCACGCCCAAAGGCTATGTGGAAGGCCCGGTCATGTTCATCCGTGATAAGAAGTATTATTTTATGTGGTCGGAAGGCGGCTGGACAGGACCAGATTATAGGGTTGCCTATGCAATAGCAGATTCCCCTTTCGGGCCTTTCCAGCGCATCGGCACCGTATTGCAGCAGGACCCCGCCGTTGCAAAAGGCGCGGGCCACCATTCGGTGATCAATGTGCCTGGCACCAACAAATGGTACATCATTTACCACCGCAGGCCACTGGAAGAAACACATGCCAACCACAGAGTTACCTGCATAGAAGAAATGAGGTTCAATGAAGATGGTACAATTCAGCCGGTGAAGATCAGTTTTGAAGGCGTACAACCCATGAGAATCAAATAAAAAAAGATCGGGGCCGCGGTAAAACTGGTTACGTGTGTTACCGCGGTGGTCCCGATTTTGGTGGACGGTCAGGGAGAAAATTTTCAGGGGGCGAAAACAGGGGTGTTTCGTACAGCGAAGATGCTGTTAATTATTTGCAAGCACCAGTTTCAACGGGCTGTTAACTACCGCTTAACCCTACCCTAAGTTGTTACACTTATCCCTTATCCGGTACTGGTGAATACTTTTGTTTGCCCTGGTGCACAATAATAGTACGTTCTAAGAGTTTATATCTACCGGAACGATGAATCACTCTTATGAAGACCTATTTTCTGCATGATGGAAATTTTGAATCAGGACCATTTGCCCGTGAAGAACTGAAAGGCAGGCTGGAACGGCATACCCTGATCTGGAAACCAGGACTCAAAAACTGGACACCCGCCAACCAACTGGAGGAACTCAAAGAATTGGTTGCCGCCGACACATTTGGTTATACAGAAACAACACATAAAGTTTCCGAATCTTCAGTAAATCCACCGCTAAACGGCACTTTCCGCGTGGCTGTTTTCGTATTATTCCTGCTGGCAGCCCTCTGTTACCTCGTAAAAGCAAGTGTATAAAATCCGTTCCGGAATAGCGGGAATTGGATTTTCTTTGCAGTATGAGTCTTTCCATTACTTCCCTCAATTCCGGCAGCAACGGAAATTGTTATTATATCGGCAACGAACAGGATGCGATTCTTGTAGATGCCGGTATTTCCTGCAGGGAAACTGAAAGAAGGATGAACAGGCTTGGTTTAAATATGAACAGGATCAGGGCCGTTTTCATTTCACATGAACATTCCGACCATATCAAAGGACTCGAAATACTGGTCAAAAAATATGGTTTTCCGGTGTACATCACGAAGGGCACACTTTCCGGAAGTGCACTTAAGCTGGAAGCAGGGGCTGTACGGCATTTCAGCGCCAACCAACCGGTCACGATCGGCCAGCTCCAGGTGATCCCGTTCCCGAAATTGCACGACGCAGCCGAACCACATAGTTTCTGCATTCAATGCAATGGGATAGTAGTAGGTGTATTCACCGATATCGGGTTTCCCTGTGCCAACGTAATCCACCATTTCCGGCAATGCCACGCCGTGTTCCTGGAAACCAATTATGATGAGGAAATGCTGGAAAATGGCCGCTATCCTTACCACCTGAAACGCAGGATAAAGGGCGGCAACGGACATTTGTCCAATAAACAGGCGCTGGAGCTTTTTAAAAAGGAAAGGCCCTCTTTTATGAGTCATGTTTTTCTATCCCACCTCAGCAGGGACAATAACGACCCTGAACAGGCGCTTCAACTTTTCAAACAACACGCTGGTGCTACCGAAATTGTATTGGCGTCAAGGTTTGAAGAAACACCGCTGTTTCATATTGGGTCCAAGATTCCAAGAAAAACCGTTCAGCAACTTCCACTTTTCTGCTAAAAAAAATCCGCCGAAAACCTTTTCAGATCATCGGCGGAAGAGTTCAGTCTGGCATGTAGCCAGGACTTTCAGGGTTTGTCCACTTAACAGTCGGTTTAAAGTTCAGGGAAGAACGAAGGAACTACCCTATCGTTCAGAGAATCAATTTAGAAATTGCCTCCTGATTGTGGTGTTTTTTCTCTACATATTTTTACACGAACTGAATTATTTGATATATGTCAATGCTTTTTTGCAATATTTAACATTTTATTGCATTTATCTGCCGGTTTTAAAGTTCAACCATTGGCGTTTAACCATCAAACAGGGTGAGCGCAAGGATGAGGAAGCGGCACAAACCGTTTCATTGAATAATCCATTCATTTTATAGGGTTTTATCCTAATTTTGGCCGCCCGCCAGGAAATTTGAAACCAACATGATGAGACCCGGTTACAGGAAGATCGTAGTTAAAATAGGCTCTAACGTGCTTGCAGGTAAGGATGGATTTATGGACCTGCCGCGCATTGAGCACCTTAGCGCCCAGCTTGCGCGTCTCAAAGATCAGGGGCTTGAAGTGATCCTGGTTTCCTCCGGCGCCGTCGCCTCCGGAAGAAGTGTGATTTCCGTTCCGGAGAAGAAAGATGCGATTTCCGCCCGTCAGTTACTCGCTTCTGTTGGCCAGGTAAAACTCATCAATACTTATTCGCGCTTTTTCGAAACACATGGTATCGTATGTGCGCAGGTACTCGTTACGAGGGAAGATTTCCGTGACCGGAAGCATTACCTGAATATGAAAAATTGTTTCGAGGTGTTGCTTCAGCACAAGGTGATTCCTATTGTGAATGAGAACGATGTGGTGTCCGTTACTGAACTGATGTTTACCGACAACGATGAACTGGCCGGACTGGTGGCCACCATGCTGAACGCAGATGCATTGATCATTCTTTCCAACGTGGATGGCGTGTACAACGGGGATCCGAAAATGCCGGGCACCGAAGTGATCCGGGAGATCAAAGTAACAGATACCAATTTCGCGAGCTTCGTTTCCCCGGGAAAATCTCAGTTCGGCAGAGGCGGTATGATTACCAAAACAGCCATGGCGCAAAAAGTGGCGCGCCTCGGCATACCGGTACACATCGCGAACGGCACCACTGAAAATGTGCTGCAACTCATCATGGACAACGGTATTGTACATACGCAGTTCATTCCCGCCAGAACGGCTTCCGGCGCTAAAAAATGGATCGCTACCTCCGGGAACGCAGCCACAGGAACGGTTCGTATAAACGAAGGCGCGCGTAAGGCGCTGGTTTCGGGCACACAAGCTGCCAGTTTACTGCCCGTGGGGATCATAGCCATAGAAGACACTTTTCAGAAAGGAGATATTATCCGCCTGATTGACGAACACGATCAACTGATTGGCTGGGGCATTGCCCAGTATGGAGCGGAAAAAACCAGGGAACGCATGGGTGAACGCAACCAGAAGCCACTCGTGCATTACGATTATTTTTACGCCGCCATTTAACAAATGACTATGGACCACCATTCCGATTTTATAAAAGCGCGCCAGGCAGCAAGGCAATTGGTAGTGCTGAAGGAAGAAAAGATCAATACTGTATTGCGCGCCCTCGGAGATCTGCTTATTGAGAAAACTGAACTGATTGTGGGTGCGAATGAAAAAGACCTGTCGAGGATGGATAAAGCGGCCCCTAATTACGATCGCCTGTTGCTGAATGAAGCGCGTATCGCCGCCATCGCTGCCGATCTCCGGAACGTAGCCGCCCTCCCCTCCCCGCTCAACAAAGTGATGGATGAAAGAATGCTGCCCAATGGTTTACAACTGAAAAAACTGCGCGTTCCACTCGGGGTGGTGGGCGTTATTTATGAGGCCCGTCCCAATGTTACCATAGATGTTTTCTCGCTCTGTTTTAAAACGGGTAATGTTTGTATCCTGAAAGGCGGAAGCGATGCTTCGTTTTCAAATGAAGTGCTTGTGTCGTTGATCCATGAAACACTGGACGAACATGGCATCGACCGTTCAGCGGCATTGCTGCTTCCACC
>CAMLPA010000171.1 GCA_946481605.1 uncultured Flavihumibacter sp.
CTGAAAACCGAGGACTTCAACACCTACAATACCAATTCCGATTACAAAAGGTATATTATCCGCTCCAATATCGAGATTGATCTTAGTAAGTCGGTGACCACTTCCGTGAACCTTATCGGCAGGATACAAAATTCCAACCAGCCGGGGGCCACAACAGGCACCATCTTCGACAATATCGCCAACACCCCGAATAACGCCTATCCGATTCGTAACTCCGACAGCTCCCTGGGCGGCAACCTCGATTACCGCCAGAACCTGTACGGGCAAACAGTACTATCAGGCTACCGACCGGTTTATGAGCGCGATTTCAAAGCCGATGTAAGCCTGAAAGGAAAACTGGACGTGATCGCTAAAGGATTGTGGGTGAAAGGGCTCGCCGCCATTAATGGCTACCAGCGGGAAACCATCAACCGGAGTAAAAACTTCGCTGTTTACCGTGAAAATACAGATGCGGGAGGGGTGAAATCCTACGATGTGTACGGTGTTACAACGGATCAATCTAACTCGATTGCCGTGAACAGTCAGAACAGGTTGTTTTATACAGAACTCTCACTCGGATACTCCAAACAACTTTCTTCCAACGACAACCTGGACATCATCGCCCTGTACAATAACGACAACAGAATGGTGAACTCTGAACTGCCTTTCAGCTATTCAGGCGCAGCCACCAAAATCTCTTACGACAGGAACGATAAATACTTCGTCGACCTGGCCATGAGTTACAACGGAACGGAGCGGCTGCCCAAAGAAAACAGGTATGGTTTCTTTCCCGCCATCGGTCTGGGTTGGAACCTCACCAAAGAAAATTTTCTTCAGAACAAAGTTGGCTGGCTCAACGACCTGAAACTCCGTGCATCTTTCGGCAGAACAGGCAATGCCAATGTAGGTTACTACGATTATTACCAGTATTACACCACTGGCTCCGGATACGGCTTTGGCAACACGGTTCCTTCTTCCACCACTACCTTACAACAGGGCACACTGGCCAATCCCTTCATCAGTTTTGAAAAAGCAGATAAGCTGAATGCGGGCGTGGATGCGGTTTTGCTGAAAAACAGGTTGAACATTACCGTGGATTACTTCCGCGATAAATACTTCGACCTCGTACAATCGCGGCAGAATGGTTCGGATATGCTGGGCACGGAATATGTACGGGAGAACTTCGGTTCCAACCGGTATTCCGGACTTGAAATAACAGCGGGCTGGCAGGAAAAGAAAGGCGCTTTCAGTTATTTCATCGCCCCCAACCTTACCCTCCTGCAAACGGAAGTACTGAAGCTGGCTGAACCCAACCGGATGTACGCCTACATGCTGCAAACAGGCAAACCTGTTGGCGCGGCCTATGGTTATGTGGCCGATGGACTGTTCGCTTCCCAGGCGGAAATTGACGCGCATGCTTTCCAGGGCGCGGGCATTGTTCCCGGCGATATCCGCTATCGTGACCTGAATGAAGATGGTATGATAGATGCCGCCGACCGGCAGGTGATCGGTAATACCGCGCCGCAAATTTATTACGGACTGAATACCGGTGTAGAAGTAAAAGGATTCGACCTGCATCTGCTTTTCCAGGGTGCAGCCAATATCAACAAGCAACTCGGTGGTTTTATGGCGTTCCAGAACAACGGACGGGCCCAGGTATATGAATACCAGACCAACCGGTGGACACCCCAAAATACAACGGATGCCGCTTACCCGCGCCTCTGGCTGGGCAACAATACCAACAACCAGCTCACGTCTTCGTATTGGATACATAAAGGAGACTATGCCCGTATACGCAGTGTGGAACTGGGTTATACGCTACCATCTGCCGTGGCCGGAAAAGCCAGGTTACAACTGGTACGCGTATTCGTAAACGCCACCAACCCCGTTACGTTCTCCGCTCTTAACAAATGGAATATAGACCCCGAAGGGCTTGCGGGCGCATATCCCATTATGAAAACGTTTAACGCGGGCCTTACCATCAAACTTTAATTATGAGAAGATTTTATTGTATAGCGCTGCTGGTCGCCTTGTCGGTGGCCGGGTGCAAAAAATACGAGAACGGTCCCCTCGAGAATTTCACGGAAGAGATCATCTTCGATCCACTCGATCAGAATGGACTGAACGCGCAGCAGTTCCTCGCCAATATTTACGCGGAGATGCCCACGGGTTTTAACCGTATTGGTGGCGATCTGCTGGATGCGGCTACCGATGATGCCATGCCTTCCCGTTTCGGAACGACTATTCAATCCATCATCCAGGGCAATCTTACCAACGCTTCGCATCCCGATGGCGCGTGGAGCAAATACTATGGCGGTATCCGGAAAGTGAATCTTTTCCTTTCCAAAATAGATATCGTGCCGAAGCCGGATGAAGTGAAACGCTGGAAAGCCGAAGCGCGTTTCCTGCGGGCCTTCTTCTACTTTGAACTGCTGAAACGTTATGGTGGCGTACCTTTGATAGGCGACCGGGTATTTGATTCCGGAGACGATATCCAATTGCCCCGCAACAGCTTTGCGGAATGCGTGGACTATATTGTTTCCGAATGCGATGCCGTTAAAACCCAGGTGTTCATTGAACCTGTACCCGCACCCGATTTCGGGAAGGCTTCAAGAGGTTCTGCCATCGCTTTGAAGGCCCGCGTACTTTTGTATGCCGCCAGTCCGTTGTATAATGGTGGTGTGCCCGCTGCAGCTTCCGCCGCGCAAAAAGCAGTGATGGGTTATCCTGAATACGACCTGAACCGCTGGGACCTTGCCGCCAAAGCAGCGAACGAACTGCTGACGCTGAATGTGTACACCCTGGAAGGCACGTACAACAACGTTTTCCTGAACAGGCGCAACAATGAAGTAATCCTTTCTTTCTTACGTGGAACCACCACCGATGTGGAAACCAACAATGGTCCGGTAGGGTATACGCTGAACGGTGTGAGCAACGGCGCTACAAGTCCCACACAGCAGTTGGTAGACGCGTTCCCCATGGCGAACGGCAAAGCCATTACCGACCCCACTTCTGGTTACAATGCCGCCAATCCGTACAACAGCCGTGATCCGCGTTTGGCGAATACGATACTCCGCAATGGAAGCCAGTGGCTGAACCGTGGGGTGCAGACTTTCGAAGGCGGCCTGGATAAGCCCAACCGCGGTGGTGTCCAGACACAAACAGGGTACTATATGCGCAAATTCATGGGCAACTTCGCCACCGCCGCGCAGTATTCCGGGCAGAACCACAATTTCGTATTGTTCCGCATCGCAGAGGTAATGCTGAATTATGCAGAAGCCCTCAACGAATTCTCCGGTCCCTCAACGGCTGCCGTTTCCACCCAACTCATCAATATCCGGAAAAGAGCGGGCATCGCCGCCGGATCCGATAATAGATATGGTGTGCCAACAGGACTCACGCAGGAACAGATGCGCACTTTCATCCGCAACGAACGCAGGATAGAAATGGCTTTTGAAGAACAACGTTACTGGGACCTCCGTCGTTGGAAAACCGCTGAAACAGAACTCAACAAGGCCCTGGAAGGAATGAAAACCACCCTTGATGATTTGGGCAACCCGCTGTATGAAAGAGTGGTGGCGGGCAAAATCACCTTCCTGCCTAAAATGTATTACTACGCGATCCCCTTCGGTGAAATATCCAACAACAGAATGCTCATCCAGAACCATGGCTGGTAAACCAAAATGAATGCTGTATGAAAAGACTATTCTTATTATTAACGATATGCCTGGGCGCGCTGGCCACTTATGCGCAGCAAACCGTTTCAGGTACCGTGAAGAACGCCGCTGGCCCCGTGGAAGGTGCCTCCGTTTTTGAAAAAGATGTACCCAACAATGGTACGGTAACCGATGCGGCTGGCAATTTCTCACTAACGCTGCGGGGAAAAGGAAACCTCGTGGTACAAAGTATTGGTTACCTCAGTAAAGAGATCAATGTTTCCGGCAGGAACAATATTCAGGTCGCCCTGGAGATAGATGCAAAGGGCCTGGAAGATGTGGTGGTGATCGGCTACGGTAAAACCACCAAAGTGGCCAATACCGCGGCTGTGAGCTCCATCAGCGGCGATGAGATCAGGCAAACGCCTACGGCCAGTTTCCAGAACGCGCTCGTAGGTCGTGTACCGGGCATCGTTTCCCAGCAACGGTCCGGAAGGCCGGGTGGCGATGGCAGCCGCATCCTGATCCGCGGACTCAGTTCCATGGGTTCCGGCGACAATGCAGGCGCCCCGTTGATTATCCTCGACGACCTCGAATACCAGGGTAACCTCAGCGATATTGACGCCGACCAGATCGAAAATTTCACCATCCTCAAAGATGCCGCTTCCACCGCAGTGTTCGGTATCAAAGGAGCGAACGGCGTAATTGTGATTACCACAAGAAGAGGGAAGACTGGTCGCGCAAGGGTCACCTTCCGTTCCGAAAACGCGGCCCAGCAACCTACTTACCTGCCCAAATACCTCGACTCGTATAACGTGGCGCTCATCAGAAACAGAGCACTGGAAAGCGATGGCCTGCCCCCGTTCTATACCGAACAGGACCTCGAACATTTTAAAAACGGCACCGCACCTTATACCCATCCGAATATAGACTGGGCCGATCTGCTGCTGCGCGACTTCTCCGTTCAATCCTACAACAACATGAACATCTCCGGCGGCACTGAAAAAGCGAAGTATTTCGTTTCCGCAGGCTATCTCTGGCAGAACGGGATGATCAAAGATTTCACTACCGATAAGGACCTCAACAGCAACTACTATTACAAACGGTACAACTTCCGCTCCAACCTGGATTTTACCGCCACCAAAACCTTAACGCTGAATATGGACCTTTCCGGAACTTTTTCTGAAAGAAATGAACCGAATATCGGCGGAAGGAACAACCGGAACAACATCTTTTTCGAAATAAGTGATTACAACCAGTTGCCGCCTTTCGCGTATAATCCTTATAACCCGGATGGTTCTTATGGCTCCAATCCCGCAGTGGGCAACTATTCCAACAACGTGATCGGAAGAATAGCATTGGGTGGTTACAACCGTTCTTATGACAACAACATCACGGTGAACGCACGCGCCATCCAGAAACTGGATATGGTTACGAAGGGCCTTTCGGCACGTTTCGTAACCGGCTACAACGCGCAGTTCCGCTTCTGGCGCAGCCTTACACGCACCGAGTTTCCTTCTTTCGGCTATGATCCGGCAACGGAAACCTACGCCGCCTGGAACCCGAATATTTACCGGGTGGAAAAACTCAACCTCGGTTATTATGCCGATGGCCCCAACTCCCTTAAAATCCTCAACCTGCAGGGTGCGCTGAACTACGACCGCAATTTTGGCGGACAACGCGTGTACGCGCTGGCCTTGTTCAACCAGACCTCCAGGATTGCCGGAACGGCGCTTCCTTATTACCTCCGCGGGTATTCGTTCCGCGCAGGATATGATTATGAGAAGAAATACCTGTTGGAACTGAATGCCGGTTACAACGGCAGCAGCCGCTTCTCAGAACAGAAGCGTTACTCGTGGTTCCCGGCCGTTTCCGTAGGCTGGAACGTTGCTGAAGAGGGATTCTTCAAAAACAACATCAGCTTCGTGGACCTCTTCAAAATTCGTGGATCTATTGGCGTTACCGGAACAGATGAACTGGCCATTTCCGGTGCACAATCCGTGTACCTGCCGCGCTACATTAATTCTGGTTCCTATTCTATCGGGGAAATCAGCAACAACATCGGTGGTATCGTGGAAGACATTCTCGGCAACGATGTGACCTGGGAAAAAGAAAGGCAATGGAACATAGGCGTGGACCTGAAGATGTTCCAGGGTAAACTCGGCATCACCGCAGATTATTTCGATAAGTACCGTTACGATATCCTCATCCAGCGCAACAGTGTTTCCACGCTGCTCGGGGTGAACCTGCCGCCCGTGAACCTGGGAGAAGTACAGAACCGCGGGTTTGAAATTGAATTGTCTTATGCCGACCAGCTCAGTAATGATCTTCAGTATTCCATCCGCACCAATATTTCAGTAGCGAAGAACAAAGTATTGTACATGGACGAGGCGCAACCCGCTTTCCCCTGGCTGAACAGAACGGGTAACCCGCTGGGCACCATCCCTGGCTACACGTTCATCGGCTTCTACCAGGATGCGGATGATATCGCTAAAAGTCCTGTGTTCTCTGGCCCGGTAGCAAAACCCGGCGACCTCAAATACGCCGACCTGAACGGAGACAACATTATTGATGTGAACGACCAGCGTATTCTGAAATACCCCAACCTGCCCAATACCATCCTCGGGTTTACGGGAAATATTTCGTACAAAAGTCTGAGTTTCTCTTTCACCATGCAGAGCGCACTCAATTTCGCCAACCGGAAAGTGGCAGAATCCATCAACCCGTTCTCCAACAACCTGCGCGAAATCCATGCCCAGGCCTGGACACCGGAGAACTCCGCCAACCCTGCGTTCCCGCGCATCTCCACCGTGGGTACCATCAGCAACGCCACCGCGTATCCCTCCGATTACTGGTTCCGGAGAACCGATTACCTCCGCGTGAAAACCATGCAACTTTCGTATGATCTTCCTAAAAAGCTCATGAACAAACTCACGTTGCAGGGGACACGAATTTATGTAAGTGGTTACAACCTGCTGACCTGGATGCTGAAGGAAAAGAATATTTATGAAGTGGACCCCGAAACACCTTCGGGAACCGAAGGAGGCGATTACCCCGTGCAGAAAGTGATCAACCTCGGATTGCAGATCACGTTCTAAACCACTTCATTCACCAGACTTCAAAATGATTTCGATATGAAAAAACTACTTTCCATCACCATGATAACGGCGCTCGTGGTATTGAGCGCCTGCGAGAAGAAAGACCTGCTGGATGTGAAGCCGAATACCGACCTAAACGCCGCCACGACCTTCAACGACAGTGCGCGTACCATCCAGTTCCTGATCGGCACCTACAGCGATATCGCTTTTTCTTTTGGCTACCG
>CAMLPA010000172.1 GCA_946481605.1 uncultured Flavihumibacter sp.
AACTTAAAAGACTGCATGTATCCATTACCGTTAACCCGTAAAATATACATCCCCGACCGCAGCACAGGTAATTTTTCCATCAGTATTGTTCGTGTTCCCTGTTGGACCTGCTTTCTTTCAAAAGCAACCCTTATGCCGGAATGATCCATCAATTCAAGTTCAACCATACCGGATTTTTCAGCATACAATTCCCCCTCAATAGTTTGTCCGATAACAGTAGATTTTAATGTAAATGCCGTTCCGGCCTCATGCCCCATTACATGAACCGTCGCTGAATAATAAGTTCTTCCTTCATTCGTGATGGTTCTTACGCGGTAATGGGTGCTTCCATCCACCACTTCTTCGTTGTCGGTAAAAGTATAGTTAGAAGTTCCAGAAACGGGAACTTTTTTCCAGTTGATAAACTCACGGTAATGTGGTGCTTTCTTTTCTATCACATATTCTTTCACCTGCTGCTGATCGCTTACCTGGAAAGAAAGCTGAACTGAATTCTTTTGCTTCCGGGCTTGTAAAGTAATTTTCGGTTCGTCCAGTACTGTCATGTGGGGATAAACGCAGGTAGCCAGGTCAGTAAGAAAATAGCCTGAAGCCGGGGCGCTCATGGTAGTGATCTGGTTCAGCAGAATAGTGGATTCAAGTGTACTGCCCATGTACAGGGAGGATGTACCGCTGGCGGCATCCGCAGAAGCCACATAAAAGTTGCCGTACATATCAAATGCAGCACCGGAAACCCCGCGTCCCTGCATGGCAGGCATAGTGCCCACATAGTTCACGTGTATATCACCGGTACCGGCTGTTGAGGGAATATTAGCTGCAGGAATCCGGTAGACTCTCGACTGATCGTAAGCCCATGCAGACGAAATAATGGTGTAATGCGAGCCGAAAATGTACATATCGCCATTGTTTGCGAAACAGATATCGCCATTGTACTGATGCCAGTTCGGCATTTCCGATCCCGGAATAAAACCCAGTGTTTCTATCGTAGTACATCCGTTGCTGGAAATACAATCACTGAATCGGACTACCCTTGTCCGTCCTGCGGAATCATTGGTTACAGCGTTTGTAGCAAGTGCGTACACCCTGTTATCAGGCCCTACGGCCATTTTTACGTAATGCTCATTGTTCATGGCATTGGGCGTGGTAGTCCTGACCCTGGTGTTTGATACTGGATCATGCGTCCAGAAATATTTATTGCTAACATCCCGCGTCATGTAGAACATTCTTCCCGTAGCAGAAGAGATCGCGAAAGTGGCTGATCCATAAGAGCCGCCACTGGCAGCGTTTACAGAAAAGGAACGTATGGTTGTGCCAATGGCTCCGTTTGAAAATTGTATGGGCGCTACATACACGCCTGTGGGGTTGGTCTGCCGCATAAAAATCCCATACATATTCGTGATGCCATCGCAATTGAATTGTGCCTGCACATTTACTGTTACTAAAAACAGCGCAGTAAGCAACATGTACACACTTCTTTTGAGTGAGTAGAACTGTTTCATGGATATTTGTTTTCGGGTGAGGATTGAGGGTGGTCTGCTTATTTTTTGATGAACGGAAATACCTGGCGTTGGTCCGCTCCTTCCACCACAAACTGGTAGAGGCCTGGATGCAACTGGCTCATGGGTAATGTATATTGTTGCGCGCCTGCGGAAAGTTTCAACTCCCGTTTCCACAACAGGCGACCGTTGTTGTCAAATACTTTCCATTGGTAGGAACCGGAATTTCTGAGGTTACACGACACCGTTATATCCGACAATACCGGGTTCGGATAGATGTTCCATCCTTCAGAAGCCTTCTGCAATAAAGTGACCGTTTCACTGTATTCGTGTGTACCGTCGTTGTTGAGGATTTTCAGCCGGTAATAAATTTTTCCATTCCAGGTAATGGCGTGCCGGAAGTTATAGCTGGCGCCGCCACCATTATTCGCCTTCGGGAGGGCTCTTCCCGCTTCCATGAAATGAACGGCATCCGTGCTGTATTCCACCACAAAATGCCGGATACTTTCTTCCATTTCCGTTTGCCAGGTGAGTTCATTCTCCTTCACTTTGCTCACGCCCTTGAAGTAAGTCATTTTCACGGGAAGGGTTCCTTGCGGCGCGAGTGCGCGGCCCCAGAAGCCTCTACCGTAGGAGGACATACGCAGTTCGTTTCCAGAAGTGATCACGATATCACTGACCAGGATCGCATCCCCGAAACCTTCGTTGTAAGCAGTCCAGTTGGTGGGAATAGTGGAAGGCAGTGTTCCGGAAGTGGGCAGATTTTGTACATAGAACACGCCAATGTCATTGCCTACATACAGGTTGCCGGTGTTGTTGGGGTCGAACGCGAGTGTGTTGTGCGGAACATCAGGCAGGTTACCATCTATATCGGACCAGTTCGCGCCGCCGTCATGACTCAGGAATACATGGGAAGTTCTGAAGCCGGATAATGTAACGGCCACACGGTTTTTGTTGGCGGGGTCAACCGCTATTTTGGAGAAATACCTGTCGGGAAGTCCGGATGTAATGTTGGTAAATGTTCCGCCACCATCGCCGGTGCGGTACATGCGTGTGGAAGCGCCGCCACCAGGACAGGTGGAGAGGTACACCATATTCGCATCATTAGGCGCAACGGTGATGGTGAGAATGGGCGCTGAACTGTTTACAAGCACATTGCCGCCGTTCCGGTTGCTCCAACTGCCGCCGGTATTGGTGCTTCTTTTGAAATAGATGGTGCCACCATACATGGTGGAGGGTGCACTGGGCGCGATAACGAAAGGCGCATTGAAACACGCGTTTTCAGCAGGTGGTAATCCTGAATTGGTGAATACACTGCTAAAACTGGATGCCCTGTTGGTTGATTTTTTAATGTTGAGAAAGTAAGAGGCGATGAAGCAGACATCATCATCCGTTGGATGGATCGCGGTATGGAAGCCATCTCCCAGGTTGGGTACTCTTCTGCAACCCGGCGCTCCTGCATATACCACACCTTCATTGTCCTGCATGCCGCCGAGCATAAAATCGGGATCCTGTTGGGATACGCTCATATTGGCATAAATCTGTGCGGTTTGTAGCCCGCCATTCAGCGCCACAAAACTGTTCGTACCGCTGATGTCCTGCCGGAAGATGCCCCCGTCGGTGCAGATGTATAGGTGATTATCATTATGAGGAGAGAAAATCAGTTTATGAATATCCGCATGTACATAGGTGTTAGCCGTACCTTCCGCGGTGGTGCCCACGGTGGTTTTGTTGACGTCCCACTGGCTCCAGTCACTTCTTTTGGTGAAGGAACTGCCGCTGTTCGTGGAACGGTACACATCCATTTCAGCCCAGAACACGGTAGCGGCGGAACTTCTGCTCACGGCCACATCGTGCGCGTACCAACCCTGGTTGTTGATGATGGAGGTGGTACTTTTGGAAAAGCTGGCCCCTTCATCAGCAGAATAATAAAGTCCGTTGGTGTTGGAAGTCTGGGGCGCCTTGCCAACGCTTACATATACACGACTGCTGTTGTTGGGACTGATATCCACCATGATCTTTCCGGAAATGGAAGTCGGCAATCCACCACCCAGTTTGGTGAACGAGGGTGTGGCTGTATTCACGTTCGTGGATTTGTACAATCCTGTTCCCGTTGATTCAAAGTTTCCGCAGCCTACATACAATACGCTTGAACTGCCGGGCTTCATGCAGAGGTCCATGGCCATCACCACGGAGTGAATTTTCGTCCATGAAGCGCCCGCATCACTTGTTTTGTACACGCCATCGGTGGTAGCTGCGTACATGATATTGGCGTTGTTCGGATCGGCCACCATATCGTTCACACTCATCATGTTGTTTACAGAAAAATCGAGGGCTTTGCTCCAGGTGGCGCCGCCATCGGTGGAACGCAGGATGCCCACACCATAAGAACCTCTGAACGTGCGGATATTACCGGAACCGGTGGTACCCGATTCAGTGGTGCCGTAATTGTACACTTCTCCCGTTCCCACGAGGATGATATCCGGATCGGTGGGATGAAACAGGATGGAACTTACACCAAGCACCGGGAACCCGGTAGAAACATATTCCCAGGAAATCCCATTTGTGCCACCGGTCCCCCCAACGGTTGTTCTCCACAAGCCGCCACTGGCGGAACCGGCGTACATAATATTGGCATTGGTGGGGTGGAAACCGATGCAGAGTATCCTGCCGGCGAAATTCATGGGTGCCAGGGCTTCCCAATCGGCAGTATTGGTTCTGGCCTGTAGGCCGTTCTCCCTTTTTTGGGAGGCCATGTCCATTGCTCTTGCCCGGAAAAAAGCGCCGGAATACGGGGCTGCATTGAGTTTTTTGCCGGGATAGGTCCGCATTTCTCCCCAAAGGTTCATGGCGGAGAAAATGCCCGGAACACCTTCGCCTTCTTCTTCCTCCCGTTCTTCAGGGGATAAAAGCTGGCCGGTAAAGCAGAGAAAAGTAAAGAATACACCTATGCAGGCAGCAACGGCGATCTTTACAGGAAAAGGGTAAAGCTTTCGCATGTCTGGATATTGGATGAATACTGTTTACAACTTTTAAGGACCGGAGCATTGAAAATCACTAAACAATACACCGATCAAAAAATATAAACCACCTACAATAAATACTTTTTACACTTATTTATTATAGATATTTCCACTAATAACGATAAGTGATTTCACTTATTGTTAACCCGGCATTACACGCAAAAAAAAATCCCCCCGGGAACCGGAGGGATTGTATTCAGAAGAAATTAATTCTTATTTGAACTGAGCCGCGATGTTTTTAGCGAGTTCGGTCATTTTGGCGATACCTGCGTCGGGCAGATTGCCTTTTTTGAATTCAGCCAGTACATCGGGAAGTTTGTTTTCCATTTCGAGGAGGAATTGCTCTTCGAATTCCTTCACCTTTTTAACGGGCACTTCGCGGAGCAAACCTTGTGTACCGAGGTAGATCATGGCGACCTGCTTTTCTACGGAGAAAGGCGCGAACTGGGCCTGTTTCAGGATTTCCACGTTACGGGCACCTTTGTCGAGTACCAGTTTGGTAGCGGCATCGAGGTCACCACCGAATTTGGAGAACGCTTCCATTTCGCGGTAGAGAGCCTGGTCCAGCTTCAGCGTACCGGATACCTTCTTCATGGATTTGATCTGCGCGTTACCACCTACGCGGCTCACGGAGATACCCACGTTAATGGCCGGGCGGATACCTGCGTTGAAGAGGTTACCTTCCAGGAAGATCTGTCCGTCGGTGATGGAGATCACGTTCGTCGGGATATAAGCCGATACGTCACCGGCTTGTGTCTCGATGATGGGCAGGGCGGTCAGAGAACCACCACCTTTCACGAGGTGTTTGATGGATTCGGGGAGATCGTTCATTTTAGCGGCGATCTCATCTTTTGCGATCACTTTGGCGGCGCGTTCCAGCAAGCGGGAGTGCAGGTAGAATACGTCACCGGGATAAGCCTCACGTCCTGGGGGACGGCGGAGCAGCAGGGACACCTCACGGTAGGCCACGGCTTGCTTGGAGAGGTCATCGAAAATGATCAGTGCGGGGCGACCTGTATCGCGGAAGAACTCACCGATGGCGGCTCCTGCGAAAGGTGCGTAGAACTGTTGTGGAGCGGGGTCGGAAGCGGAAGCTGCCACGATGGTGGTATATTCCATCGCGCCATTGTCTTCCAGGGTCTTCATCACACCAGCGATGGTGGATGCTTTCTGTCCGATGGCCACATATATACAATAAACAGGCTTACCTGCTTTGTAGAATTCTTTCTGGTTGATGATGGTATCAACGGCGATCGCGGTTTTACCGGTCTGACGGTCACCGATGATCAGTTCCCTTTGTCCACGACCGATAGGAATCATGGCGTCGATGGCCTTGATACCGGTTTGGAGGGGTTCTTTAACGGGTTCACGGAAAATAACGCCGGGCGCTTTTCTTTCCAATGGCATTTCGTAGAGGTCACCGGTGATGGGGCCTTTACCATCGATGGGTTCACCCAGGGTGTTGATTACCCGTCCAACCACACCTTCACCTACATTAATAGAGGCGATTTTGCCGGTGCGGCGAACTTTGGAACCTTCCCTGATGTCGCCACTCTCTCCCATCAGAACGACACCTACGTTGTCTTCTTCCAGGTTCAGTGCGATGGCTTTAACGCCGTTCTCAAATTCAACCAGTTCCCCTGAGCGAACGCTGCTCAGTCCGTACACGCGGGCGATACCATCACCCACCTGGAGTACGGTGCCTACTTCTTCCAGATCTGCAGAAGCATTGAAATTGCTCAATTGCTGACGCAATATCGCCGAAATCTCATCTGGTTTGATGTCTACCATTTTCTGTTTATTTAAAGCGTTTGTTTTTTAAAAAGTCTATCTGATGTTAAAAATATAGTCGTTGTTCAGGAACTGCTTCTTCACATCACGCAGGTCGCGGATAATGCTGGCATCCACCAGGCTATCCCCCATTTCAAGGACGAAACCGCCGATGATGCTTTCGTCCACCACTGTTTCCAGTTCCACGTTCTGCATGGGAGTGGAAGACTGAATCCTTTTCACGATAGCACCTTTCAGTTCCTCGCTTACGGGAACGGCTGTGGTGAGTTTTACTTCGTGAATACCTTTCAGCAGTTTGTATTGCTGCAGGAACGCGGTGGCGATTTCAGGCAACACGTTCTCCCTTCCTTTCCTGATCAGCAAAGACGCGAATGCGGTGGTGAGTTCACTGATTCTTCCGCTCAACACGGATTCCATGATCTTCAGCTTTTTATCGCCGGGAATCACGGGGCTTCTCATCAGTGTTACAAAGTCAGGGTTCTGTTTGCAGACAGCCTGTAAAAATTCCATATCCTTGAATACCACTTCCAGTTGGTTGCGTTCTGTTGCCAGATCGACCAGACTTTTCGCGTATCTTCCTGCTAAACGGGGATTCTGCAT
>CAMLPA010000173.1 GCA_946481605.1 uncultured Flavihumibacter sp.
TCATCCTTGTTTCCGGGGGTATTTTCGTGCACAACATCGATTACCTGCACCATGCTCTTCCAGGTGTACCATCCATTCTAAAAGAGATCATGGCCGGATTGATCGCAGGACTACTTGCCGTATTGCTGGCAACCGTAGGAAAGAAAATCTTTTCAGCGGTAAAGAAGTAGTACAAAACATACTGAGTATTGTTCAGGAGTTTTCAGGATATGATCTGAATATGCTGAACAAAATGGTTTTACTGGCTGAATAACTTAACTTTAAAAGAGTAACTTTTTACTGAAATTTATTATCCGCCTTTAGGCCTGAATACTGATTTGTAGCGCAACCATCATGTAAACCAAACAGGTATGCGTACACTATGCTCCGGACTGCTCCTGCTTATCGCCATATCCGCTTCCGCGCAGGAAACGAAAGCTGTTCTTTTTGAACGGGTAAGTATCTTCAATGGTCGTTCAACTGCTGTTTCGCCACCCATGTATGTGCTGGTAGCGGGAAACACCATTCAGAAAATCAGCGCTATTCCCCTCGATACACCCGCTGATGCGGTGAAGATAAACGGCGAAGGAAAAGTGTTGATGCCCGGTCTTATAGACGTGCACGTACACCTCACATTCGGTGCGCTCTCAAAGAAGGATATGCTTTCATCGGAAACCACGGAAGCCATGTTGATGCAACGGGTAGGAATATCCGCTGAAAAAACATTGTTGCGCGGTTTTACCAGTGTGCGTGATGTGGGCGGACCAATCTTTCCCCTGAAAGCCGCTATAGATCAGGGAAAAATTACCGGTCCAAGAATATGGCCCTCGGGCGCAACCGTTAGCCAGACCGCAGGACATGGGGATTTCCGTACACCCGATGAACGTTCCCGCCGTTTCTTCGGTGAAGCTTCCATGGCGGAAAAATACAACGCAACCTTCATCGCCGATGGGCGGGACGAAGTGCTTACCGCTGTTCGGGAGAACCTGCGCTTCGGTGCCAGCCAGATCAAAGTGATGGCCGGAGGGGGCACTTCTTCTGCGTATGATCCCGTAGATGTTACCCAATACACTTTAGATGAGATGAGAGCAGCCGTGGAAGCCGCAGACGATTGGGGAACCTACGTTACCGTTCATGCTTATACGCCCAAGGCAGTGCAACGGGCCGTGCAAGCCGGAGTGAAATGTATTGAGCATGGTCAGTTGCTGGATGAATATACATTGAAACTGATGGCGAAGAAAGGCGTATGGCTCAGTTTGCAAAACCTGGTGGAAGATACGCCCGAGATGGACCCGCAGCGCAGGGAAAAACGGAAACCGGTAATAGAGGGCCAGGAAAGGGTATGGCCGCTGGCGAAAAAATTAAAAGTAAAACTCGCCTGGGGAACAGATTTCCTCTTTGAACCCGATCTGAATGAAAGGCAGAACGAATTCATCCTCCGGTTACGGAAATGGTTCACCAATGCAGAAATACTGAAAATGGTGACATACGACAACGCGCAGTTACTGGCACTCTCCGGACTTAGAAGTCCGTATACCGGAAAACTGGGCGTAGTGGAAGAAGGTGCGCTCGCCGATCTTTTGCTGGTGAATGGAAACCCGTTGGCAGAGATTGAACTCATCGCCGATCCGGCGAAGAATTTCCTGGTTATTATGAAAGACGGGAAAATTTACAAGAACAATCTTCCGCAGTAACATTATTGCCGGGCCCGCCTCTTTCTGCTGAAGACCAATAAAATCAATACGATCAACGCCATTCCGCCCGACAGAATGCTCCACAAGAGCCATCTCCGCTCTTCCGGCATATTCATCGGATCGGTATTGCCCATCAATACCAGTCCGGCCCAGTATTCGGGGGAAAGTGTTCTGCCTTTTGCGCCGGACAGGTAACTGAGTTTTGCCCTGCGTAACGCTTCATCTTTACGCATTCCTTTTGCCAGGTTCGCATAAAAAAGTTCGGTGATGGCCACACTGGATTGTTCATCAATTTTCCAGAGTGCCGTGAGCATGCTGTTGCTTCCCGCATATTGAAACGCGTGCGCAAGGGAAATCATACCTTCTCCATCCTGGTAGCCTGCTGAACCGGATTCACAGGCGGTAAGTACGGTGAGTTCCGAGCGCAGGTCGCATTCGTAGATATCGGAAAGGTAAAGCGTATAACTGTTGTCGTTATGTCGGGCCGTATCAGGATAGAAAAGCAGCCTGGAGTATTCAGGAAAAAGATTGTTGGCCTCTGCATGGGTGCCGATATGAATGATGCGGTGGTTGCCTGCTTTCTGTTTAAAATTGGTGATGGTAGAACTTTTCCCGGAGAAAATACTGCCTTCAAATTCATCCGCCATTTTTTTTGCAAGCTGGTCGCTGAAAGGCAGGGGGAGAAACGAGAAGTAGGCTTTTTCAGTTTCGGGCAGTAATCTTTTTAAACCTGGCTCTTCGCGGAATCCGGGAACAAATGCAATGTAATTTTCACTTGTGAGGGCCGAATGCTGCAAGGGCATCAGTTGCTGCAGACTATAACGATAAGAAAACGCCTGCCGTGCAAGGAGCATTTGTTGGGGGAAATCGTGGAACTGTGTTGCCGGTTGGCGCAGCAGGGTTTCGAAATTCAGGTGGTACAACGGACCATCGGGCAATACAATTACAGCGGCATGCGGTACCATTTTTTCGATTGGCGCCCATATTTTAAGGTACAATTGGTGCAACAGATGCCCGGTGGTGGCAGCGTTGGCATAGTTTGCGCGTAAGGCCAGCATCATGCTGTCGATACCCTTTGCGTCCAGTAGGGTGAATTGTGTTTTTGTCCGGTCTCCCGTTGTTACCAGTAACTTATCGTTGTTGAAAATATATTTCACAAAGCAGGTGTTGGTGGGGAGTTGCTGCCGCAGTAATGTAAGATCGGTTTCCGTTTTGCCGTATCGCATGGAGAAATACCTTGGGTAACTGCGTTTCAGTTCACGGCTGAACTGTTCAAAGCGGTTCGTTGCGGCAAGGTAGGCCTGCATGGCGTTTTCCTGCTGTAGTGCCGTGGTGATGGACTGTTTGAGTTGTGCTTCCTGCTTCAACAAGTGCTGTGGGACGAACGCAAAACGCTGGCTGCTCCTGCTGTCCATCCTCGAACGGATCCGCGCGTAGATGTTTGCTTCGTGTGTGCTTACCAGTTCTTCCAGGTATTTTTCTTTTCCGGACACTTCGTGCAGCTCCAGCAGCAGTTGCTGAATGAATTGAAGCAGTTCGTGCTGATCGGCCAGCAATAGCGTTTGGTCGGCTTCATCGTAAAGAACGGACTTCCTTCTTTCCAATACATTTTCCGCGTGTTGAAGTTCGTTCAGGAGGGTGGAAAGCGCTGCTTCATTTTTCACGGGCAGTAAGGCGTAAGTGGATTTTGCTTTCATGAGCAGCGCCCTGGGGCGCCGGATTTCGACCTGGACGGAATCCAGTGCCCGCCCGGTTTTTTTCAGCAGCAACTGAATCACCGACAATGCGTTGTCTGCATACCCTACGGCAGCTTTATGCTGGCCGCAGCGTGCGGTGATTTCCGACATGTTCAGGAATTGCTGTACCTGCTGGAGGCTGTTGCTTTCACCAGCTTTCACCAGGTAATCGAGTGTTTTGCTGCTCTTTGCCATGGCTTCGGCACACCTGTTGTTTTCCGCCAGAAAGAGCGCATGGTTCTGCATGTATTCCAGGTAAATAAAATCGAACTGATCTCCGAACGCGCTCCCATACAACTTACCGGCTTCCGTGTACAATATGGCTGCTTTGTCCTCCGCCCCGAGTTTGTCGTACACGAGTGCCAGTCCATAACATGCATCGCCATGCCAGAAGAGTTGGTCGCTATCCTGTGCGGCTACGGCTTTTCTTCCCTGTTCCAGCAATTCAATGGCCCTGGGATAATTTCGTTTCGCGTAGTACAATTGGCCCAGCAGTATTTGAGAGATAAACAGGTTATGGTTTCCGGCTTTCTTTTTGAGGTCGTAGGCATACAAAAGCAGTTCTTCTGTTTTGGCGTAGTTGCCCAGTTCTTTATAAACGCCGCCAAGGTTTTCTATGGCACGGAATTGCAGGTCCTGTGCATCGGGCTTTTGTGGCGGTGCCGGTGAAATTTGGAGGAAGGTGCCACACAGTTCAATACATTCCTGCATCGCGGAAATGGCTGCGGTTGTATTTCCATTTACCCTGTATATGCCCGCGAGGTTATTTTTCAGCAATGCTTTTCTGTAATATTTATTCTGGGGTGTTTCGGGCGCTTTATCCAGCATTTGTAAGGCCTGCGTGAAACAATAGGCTGCACTGTCGTTACGGGAGGCGTACCAATGGATGGTGCCAAGTGCATTGTAGCAGGCGTACAACAGTTCAGGGTTCTTGTTTGCGCGTGCAAGCAGGTGTTGTACCGCTTTTTGGAATTGGTTTGCGGAAAGATTGGGGTGAGCCCCATAGCGTATCCATGCTACAATGGAATCGGTCATCTGATGCGCTATGAAATAATTGAGTTTATCCTGGACATGAGTCAGGGCATCATTTTCTTTTTGCTGAACGGTATTCTTTTCCGCATCTTTTTGCGCGTGCGATGGCTGCGCCAGCGCCAGTTCGCAAAGCAGTAGGAAGAAGTAAAACAACCGTTTCATGTCAATGTTTTGAATCACTTAGTTGGCTTTGAGCGACTGCAACAGTGCGGGTGCATCAGGGTATTTCGATTGTTCAAGGAGTTCGGTGGCGCGTTGTGTATTGCCCAGTTTTATTTGAGCGAGCGCCGCATACCACAGCGCTTCGTGGTAAAAAGCGCTGCCCGTATTTTTTGTTACCGGTAAAAAATGATTGTACGCGGCTTCAGGCCTGCCGAGCGCCAGTTCTGCACAGCCTGTAAAATAGTGCACGGTATCCGATGGCGCTGCGGTCAGCAGGGGCGCCCATCTTTCCAGCGCTTCTTTGTAATGCCCGGTTTTGTAATCTACCATGCCACGGTCAAATGCATAGGTTTCCGTGGCGCCCATGGGCGTGATCAGTCCCGGATCAGTGGTATAGAACTTTGAATACAGCGTATTTTTTGAGGTGGAATAGAACCAGAACCCCGCGCTCAGCAATACGATGGCCGCGGCAGGTATCCATAACCGGTATTTCCTGGCGGGCACAACAGGTGCGGAAAAAGCTTCCTTGTGCCATGCTTTCAATCTTTCTTCCTTCCCTTCAGCATCAATACCCTCTTTCAGGAGTCTTATTTCATCGGCGAATTGTTGCAGTGTTGGATCGCTGGCCAGCGCTGCTTCAAAAGAGCGGCGCGTGGGTTCATCCATCTCATTCAGCAACCAGGCGCTGATCTGTTGAAATTGTGCTTCCGATAAATGCCGGTTATTCATGGTGATCGGTTTTTGACAGTACGGCGGCACGGAGCCTTTCCATACAACGGTATTTTTTGTTCCTGGCCGAGGCTTCCGTGATGTTTAGTGCGGAAGCCACCTCGCGCAGGCTTTGTTTAGAGAAATAGACCCGCAGCAACAGGTCGCGGCATTCTGCGCCCAATAAGCGGAACTGTTGTTGCACGGTATGGAGTTTACGCTCCTGTTGCGGATCTTCCATCGCGGCAGTTTCTGGTAACTCAGTTTCCGCCACGTGGACGGTGTGCATCTTTTGCTGTGCCCGCAAACGGTCGATCCATTTGTGCCTGGCTACGCTGAAGATGTATCCTCCCGCAGCTTCTGCTGAAACAGGCGCATACTTTCCCGCCGAAATATTGCGCCAGGTAGCCAGAAAGGCCTCCTGGTAAATATCAGCGGCATCCGCTTCCTGCCCACCATTTTGCAACAGCCAGTTTTTCACCCCCGGGTAATGTGCCACATAAAGGCTTTTCAAAGCAGCCTCGTCTCCGGAAAGCAACAAGGCGGAAAACGGTGTGCTTTTTAGGTTGTGCAATGAAATATCTTCTTTCATATAGGAAAGAAAGATAATTCAAAATCTTAAACAGCAACGCGCACTTCACACACTTATCGTTCAAAAAGAAAAACATCATCAATATTTTTTCAGCCTGATGATGTTTTCAGATTCCTGCGATAAATGGGTAAAAGCAAACGCCATGAAGAAGTTATACCTCGTAGTCCTGCTGTTTACGGTGCTCTGGTCCTGCAAAAAGGATATGGGCACACCGGAGGGAATGCTGCCGGATGATACAACGTTCAACCTTACCCTCAAAGAGGTGCTGGTAACCGTGCCTTCGGGTGTAACATTGAACCTGGAGGGTAGTTCGGTATTTTCGTATGGCATGGAAAAAGCGGTGGATGGTTCAGGAAAATCATCCATAGCATTCGAGCAGGGGAAATTTGTATTGGCATGGCTGGTGGATAAAAACGGGCAGCCGCTGATGGCAGGATTGATTACTGATAGTACTTCCGAAATATCGCCTGCGAGTACTGCGAAAGCATTGTTGTACCTGGCGTACAATATACCCTTGCAGATAGATTCACTTTCGCCGTATTTCATCAACAACATCAGCCTGTTGGCAGGAGCAAAAGAATGGGAAACTCAGTTCGTGGAAATGTTCCGGGCCGATCCGCTTGTGCTTTCCAAACAAACTTATATTCCGGCGCTCCGCACGAAGCTGGAAGAAATGGTGGGTGTTTTCGATCCCGCTGATATCCGTGCACAATCTAAAGCCGCCGATATACTGGTAGATGCGAATGATATCAGGAGCGGGTTGCAGGTGTTGGAAGAAGGGCTCAGCCAGTTCCAGGTATCGAACCAGCGCAGGAGAAGGACCCATGCCTTTCTGTATAAAATGTATTACCGCGACCTCGATGATAAGTACCATGTGGTGATTCCTTCAGTAGATAAATCCAGTAAGTCGGATAAAGATTATCCTGTAGGTCCCGTGGCTGCAATCAATGGATTTCTTTCAGAAGTGGGAAAGAATATTGAAGGA
>CAMLPA010000174.1 GCA_946481605.1 uncultured Flavihumibacter sp.
AAAACGGTGAAAAAACGGATACGAAACCGTGTTTTTCTATTTGACCAACTCAAAAATACTAAATAATTTAGCAAAATGAAACAGGAGTCATGATAATTAAGCAGAAAAAATATTTCGTGGAGTTGAAATTCAATGTAACTTGCCGACCGAATGAACGTTCAATCGGAAATAGCGGGTAAAAAAGAAGCCATCCTTCGCAGTGCGATGGAACTGATCCGGCTGCATGGTTTTCACGGTACGCCCATGAGCCAGATAGCCAGGCACGCCAATGTTGCGTGTGGAACCATCTACCATTATTTTCCGGGCAAGGATGATGTGATGCTGGAAATATACCTCCTGATTTGTAAGGAACTTTCTGTTGTCGCTTTCGGTGCGAGGGATACTTCGCTGAGTTTCAAAGACCAGTTTTTTGAGGAATGCAGGAAGTTGCTTCATTATTATATCTCTAATCCTGATGCGTTGTATTTCCTGGATCAGTACAACAACTCGCCTTATGCGCAACGAACACTGGAGGCGAAACAGGTGTTTATTGACAACTTTTTCAATTTCATGCGAATGGGCATGGAAGAAGGTGTCGTCAAAAAGGTGGAGTATTTCCTGGTGGCGCCTGTGGTGCTCGGGGCGATCTCCACTACTGCTAAGGTTCATGTATCTGGTCGGCGGGAATTTTCTCCTGACAGTGTGAACAATATTCTGGCCATCATTTGGGATGGCATCCGGTTGTAAGCCATCGTACTTTTTATTTTTTAAATTATATGAGAGTATCAAACGTTGTTAGAACGCTGTGTTTGGTGTGTCTGTTGCCGCTTGTTGGAAGGGCCCAGGTTACTGATTCACTTTCATTGGAACAGTGTATCGCGTATGCCATAGAGAACCAACCGTTAGTGAAACAGGCAAAGATAGACGAACAGATTACCGGTTACACGATTAAAAGCAGGCTTTCGGATTGGTATCCGAGGGTGAATTTTAATTACAACCTGCAGCACAATTTCGAGGTGCAGACCAATATCATTGGTGGAAACCCTGTAAAGCTTGGTGTGGACAATGTCTCGGCATTGCAGTTCACACTTTCGCAGAACATTTTCAACAGGGATGCTTTGCTGGCGCTGCGTTCCAAAGGAGATGTACAACTTCAGGCAACACAAAATACCAGCAGCAGCAAAATTGACATCGCTGCGAATGTAAGTAAAGCGTATTACGATGTGCTCGCCACTGCGCAACAGATTCGCGTAGCAGATGAAAACATCGTCCGGCTCGAAAAAAGTTTGCGTGATGCTACCAGTCAGTACGAAGCAGGGGTGGCCGACAAAACGGATTTTAAACGCGCCACAATTCAATTGAACAATACAAAGGCTTCGCGGAAAAGCAATATGGAATTGCTGGAAGCGAAAAAAGAAGTCCTCAAATTGCTGATGGGTTATCCTGCGGAACAGGAAATAAAAATAATGTCTGATGTGGCTCAGATGGAAAAAGAAGTCACAGCGGATACCCTCCAACTTCCTGATTATAAACTCCGGATCGAATACAGGCTGCTGGAAACACAACGCAGATTGCAGGACGCGAATATCAGGTACAACAAATGGAGTTTCCTTCCCAATGTTTCCCTGAACGGAGCATATAATTTCAACTACCTCAACGACCGGTTCAGCAAGTTGTATAGTGTGAATTATCCTAACTCTTTCGCAGCCCTATCCCTTACCTGGCCCATCTTTCAGGGAGGAAAAAGAAACGCGGACATCGCGGTGGCTGAATGGCAATTGAAGCGGACGGAAGAAGATATCGTGAACCTTAAAAACAGTGTGAATGCGGAATATTCGCAGGCGATTGCCGGATACAAAGGAGCACTGGCCAATTACCAGGCTTTAAAAGAAAACCTGGCACTGGCGCAGGAAGTTTATGATGTGATTCAGTTGCAATACAGGTCGGGCATCAAAACCTACCTTGAGGTAATTACGGCGGAAACGGATCTGAGAACTTCACAAATTAGCTATTACAATGCGCTTTATCAACTGCTTGCCAGTAAGGTAGACATGAAGAAAGCGCTGGGCCAAATCAATTATTAATGCTTAAAACTTCCATAATATGTTATTGAATAAGATCCGGATTTTTGCAGGTATCAGCAGCCTGCTGTTTATCATATCCTGCGGCAACAAGCAGGCGCAGCAACAACAGGGGCCGCCCCCTGCCGTTCCGGTAACTGTGGCAGAAGTGACCGCTGGAAATGTCGCCTATTTTGATGAATACCCTGCTACTGTAGTAGCCCTGAACCAGGTGGATTTACGCGCCCAGGTAAGCGGTTACGTTACGGGTATTTTCTTTAAAGATGGCGACAGGGTAAGGAAAGGACAGAAACTCTATTCCATCGACGCGCAATTGTACAGCGCAAATGTTCAGCAGGCGATCGCCAATTTACAGGTACAAGAAACCAACCTGGTGAAAGCACAGAAAGATGCTGACCGTTACCACGAACTGGATAAGAAGGACGCGATTGCGAAGCAACAGGTTGATTACGCTGATGCTGCGCTGGAAGCCGCTAAAAAACAGGTTTCTGCTGCGCAGGCCAATGTGAAGAGCCTGCAATCGAACGTGAACTTCTCGACTATCTACGCACCTTTCGACGGAACCATCGGTATCTCACAGGTGAAAACCGGTACCGCAGTTGTGGCCGGACAAACTGTGTTAAATGTGGTGTCGTCGGATAATCCGATCGCTGTGGATTTCGCGATCGATCAGAAAGAAATATTCCGGTTCACACAGTTGCAGGAAACAAAAAAAGGGGATTCTACTTTCACGCTGGCCTTCGGAACAGATGTGTATCCTTATCCTGGTTCCATCAGTGTAATCGACAGAGCGGTAGATCCTCAAACAGGAACGTTGAAAATGAGACTCTCTTTTCCTAACGCGAAAAATATGCTGAAAGCGGGAATGAGCGGAACGGTACGCGTGAAGAACAGTGCGGGATCAGAAAGTATTACCATTCCTTATAAGGCCGTAACTGAAATGTTGGGTGAATTCTTTGTGTATGCCGTTGGCGATAGCAATAAGGTGACCCAAAAGAAAGTGGTGCTTGGTAAGCAGATCGGAACGGATATTCTTGTGCGGGAAGGATTAAACAAAGGAGATAAGATTGTGGTGCAGGGCGTACAGAACCTGAGGGAAGGAAGTGTGATCACGACAGAACAACCTGGAGCTGCTCCTAAAAAATAACGATCAGAAGTTTCAACGAAAAGTGCAATTCAAATGATAGCAGATGTATTTATAAAAAGGCCCGTCACCGCGATCGTTGTTTCGATCGTGATTGTACTGGTGGGGGTAATTTCTTTGATTAACCTGCCGGTAGCGCAGTATCCGGATATCTCTCCACCCACGGTTTCTATCAACGGAAACTTTACGGGAGCAGATGCGCAGACCGTGGAACAGACCACCACCACCCCTATTGAGACACAGGTGAATGGTACGCCCGGTATGACTTACATGAGCAGTAACAGTACCAGTAGCGGACAGAGCAGCATTACCGTGAACTTTGAGGTGGGAACTGATATCAACATTGCAACACTGGATGTGCAGAACAGGGTAAGCGTGGCAGAACCTACTTTGCCGGATGCGGTGAAGCGGTTGGGACTTACGGTGCGCAAGAGAAATCCCAGTATCATGGTGGCCCTTGCGTTTTATTCTCCCAATGGCACAAGGGATGCGAACTTTATCGGTAACTATGTGAACCTGTATGTGAAAGATGCCATTCAACGGGTAAAAGGTGTGGGTGACGTATTGTCGCGTGCTGATGATTTTGGGATGAGGATATGGCTGAACCCGGAGAAAATGGCCGCATTGGGCATGACACCGGCAGAAGTGAACGCTGCATTGCAGGAACAGAACCTCCAGGTGGCCGGTGGTACCGTAGGGGGTAATCCCCAGCCAGGCACCCAGGCGTTTGAATACAGTGTATTGACAAATAGCCGTATCAGTACAAAAGAGGAGTTTGAAAATATTATTGTGCGTACCCGCCCTGCCGATGGAAGTATTGTGTACCTCCGTGATGTGGCGAGGGTTGAACTGGGAAGGTTCGATTACAGCATTAATTCTTTCGCAAACGGCAAGCCGGCGGCTTTTCTGCTCATTTACCAGGCGCCTGGCGCAAATGCGCTGGATACCTATGAGGGAATCATGAAGGCGCTCACGGAAATGAAGAAGACCTTCCCCCGGGATATTGATTACCTGATTCCGCTGGAAACAGTTTCCGTTGTAAAGGCATCCATCAATGAGGTGATGCACACCTTACTGGAGGCGTTAGTACTCGTAGTGGTGGTGGTGTTCCTGTTCCTTCAAAGCTGGAGGGCTACACTCATTCCTGTATTGGCGATTCCGGTGTCACTGATAGGTACATTCATTTTATTTGGTCCCCTCGGGTTTACGATCAATACGCTTACCCTCTTTGCGTTTGTACTGGCCATCGGTATTGTGGTGGATGACGCGATCGTGGTGGTGGAAGCCGTGCAGCACAACATAGACCATGAAAAGCTTTCACCCCGTGATGCTACGAGAAAAGCGATGAAAGAAATCTCCGGTCCGGTAATCGCGATTGCCTTGATCCTGGCCGCGGTATTCGTCCCGGTGGGCTTTATCCCGGGAATCGTAGGGCGGCTTTACCAGCAGTTTGCGATTACCATTGCGGTGTCTGTGATCATCTCCGCTTTTGTGGCACTGTCGCTTACGCCCGCGCTTTGTATACTCATGCTGAAGCCATCCAAACAGGAAGGTGATAAAAAGAACCTGCTCGATAAATTCTTTGCCTGGTTCAATAAGCGGTTTGGCGGTTTGACCAGAAGCTACACCAGAGGTGTGGGAAAATGGATCAGAGCAACGCCGTATGTGTTAATCATGATGGTGGTATTGTTTGTTGGGTTATTCTTCCTTTTCAAAAACAAACCTTCGGGCTTCATTCCTACGGAAGATGAAGGACGTATTTTGGTTACCTATGAAATGCCCGAAGCTACTTCCACTACGAGGAGTGTGGCGATGCTGAAAGATATTATCGCACGGGTGGAGAAGATTCCGGAAGTAAGAGTAGCGGGTGGTTTGGCAGGATTGAACATCATCAGTTTCTCCAATAAATCCAATGCGGGAACTGTGTTTATTAACCTCAAACCCTGGGAGGAAAGGAAAGGTGCAGGCATGCACGCCCAGGATGTGATGAATAAGATCAGGGCGGCAACCAGCGACATCAAGGAGGCTCGCGTGTTGGTAATTGCTCCTCCGGCAATTCCGGGTCTGGGCGCTACGGCAGGATTTACGTTCGAATTGCAGCAGATCAGCAGTACAGAAAGTATCCAACAGTTTGAGAAAGTGGCACAGGGCTTCCTGGCCAAACTGAACCAGCGTCCGGAGATTGCGATGGCGTATACTTTCTTTAACGCCCGCACCCCCAGTTATAAAGTTGAAGTGGATAAGGAACAGGCGAAGAAACTGGGTGTTGCCGTTTCTGATGTGTACGGAACTTTGTCTACATACCTCGGAAGCTCTTATGTAAACGACTTTAACCTGTATGGCCGGAATTTCCGGGTAATGTTACAGGCGGATAGTACTTACAGAAGTTCGCTGGCCGGTGTAGAGAAGTTTTATGTGCGGAACAGCCAGGGAAGTATGGTGCCGCTGGGTTCGCTTATTACTACCAGAGTAATAGAGGCGCCGGCTGTGGTATCGCACTATAATGTGTACCGTGCCATCGAAATAAACGGTTCTCCGAAACCGGGGTTCAGCAGCGGGCAGGCGATCCAGGCACTTAAAGAAGTAGCTGCCGAAGCGCTTCCGGCAGGATATGGGTACGAGTTCTCCGGAATGAGCCGGGAAGAGATCGCAGCGGGCAACCAGCAGGCGATCATCTTCGCCATCTCTATTGTTTTTGTGTTCCTCTTCCTCGCGGCATTGTACGAAAGCTGGTCGGTTCCATTCTCCGTGTTATTTGCGGTGCCCATCGGCGCGCTGGGTTCTATCATCACACTCACCCTTTTGCCCAACCTCAGCAATAATATTTATGCGCAGATCGGGTTGATCACACTGATCGGGCTGGCAGCCAAAAACGCCATCCTGATTGTTGAATTCGCAAAAGAAAGGGTCGATAGTGGAATGGAAGTGGTGAAAGCTACGCTCCAGGCGGTAGAACTTCGTTTGCGCCCTATTGTTATGACCTCCCTTGCTTTTATTCTGGGAGTTCTGCCACTGGCTTTTGCCAACGGCGCCGCTGCAGAATCACGTAAAACCATTGGTTGGACGGTGTTCGGAGGAATGATCGCCGCTACCACACTTGCGATATTCGTGGTGCCTGTATTGTTCGTGCTGATTACCAAAATAAGTTACGGTAAGAAGAAGTTGAAGGCTTTGCGTGAAACAAAAGGAGATTTGCCCGAAGCCGGAACGATATAGATTGGGACTGGTAGGCGGAAGTGAATGAAACCCTTGTTGTCAAAAGCTTCCGCCTGCTGTTGCTGAAGTGTAACTTACATGGTGGGAAAATAGTTTTTTGCCAGAACTGAGTTATTCGATGCTGATGCCTGTCGATGAAGAAGAGGTCTTAATTGCATCAAGTAAAAGAAACAGAAGATTTAAGATAGAATGAATGCAGCGAAAAGAAATGTGGATCGTCATTCTTAAGTGGGTGCCGTAATTGAAATAAAGGCATCTCAAAAGTAAAACGAAGCTCTTCGAATCGCATAAAAAATCGTCTATTAAGGAAACCGAATAACAAAATCAGCCTGTCTTAGAAATTGAATGAAGCCTCTGAGAAAAGCATAAACGAAGATTGTCTCCATTAGGTAACCGAATAATAAGAGGGTGTATCGTAATTATGATACACCCTCTCTATTATGATATACCTTCTCTC
>CAMLPA010000175.1 GCA_946481605.1 uncultured Flavihumibacter sp.
AAGCCGTGGTTCACGAGCATCAGTCCGCCGAAGGTTACCCTCACTAATAACATGGTTACATTGAAGGCCCAGTCGGTGTATCGGATCGTCAGTAGTTTTTTCATTTGATGGATGGGATGATGTTTCAGGCGTCAAATTTAGCGGAAGTTTTACACTAACAAAATGTTAATCCTTGATGACCATGCAGCGTGTTTGGAACGATCTTTGGTGCGGCTGAAAATAATTTGATAATTTACAGCGTTCCCCGGATGGACGGGAACATTTCTTTCACCTGAAAACCTATACAGCCAACATGGATCTTCATACCAGGAACAATCACCTTCGCGCAACGTGGGTTCGCCTGCCGCTGGCGCTTACCCTCGCGTTAACAGCGGTGGGAACGCTGGCGCCGGAACAGGATACTTTTGCGCAGGCAACGGCCGTTTACCGTGATCCCCAGGCAGCATTCAAAGAGGCGCACGAGTTTTATCAGCACCAACAATATAGTCTGGCATACCCCATATTCAGGAAACTGGAAAGGGATTTTAATTCTGCACAAAAGTCTACGCATACGATTCTTCACCAGGAAGTCAGGTATTATTCCCTGGCCTGCGGACTGAAACAGAATGAAGCAGAAGCCGCGGAAAGAACGAAAGAGTTCATTCTGCTGGAACAGAATACTGCACGTGCTGAAATGCTGAGTTTCCACCTGGCCGAATATTATTTCAGGCAGCAGAACATCACCGAAGCATTGCGGTATTACGAACAGGCCAATATCGCGCATCTTTCCAACGAAGAGATCGCCGCGATGAAATTCCACCAGGGCTACGGGTATTTTACACAACAGAAATTCAGCCAGGCCAAGCCTTTACTGAATGCCATCCGGCAGATGAAGGATGATACCAATTTCAAAGATGCCAACTATTACTACGGGTTCATCGCTTTTTATGAGCGGAATTATTCGGATGCGCTCACCAGTTTCCGTGTCGTGGAAAATGAGCCGCAGTACGAAAAAGTAGTGCCTTACTATATCGCGGAGATTTATTATTTCCAGGGAGAAAAAGAAAAAGCGATCGAATACGCGGAAGCCAAATTGAAAAAGGGCAACCAGTATTATGATATCCAAATGCGCCAGATGGTGGGCCATGCGTATTTTGAAAAGAAAGAATACGCCAAAGCGCTGCCTTACCTGGAAGAATATGTAAAGAAAGCGCCGAAGGTAACTCGGGAAGATTTGTATGAACTTTCTTATTGTTATTATCAGGCCGGAAATTATACGAAGTCCATTGAAGGGTTCAAACAATTGAGTGGTAAGGAAGATTCGTTGAGCCAGAGTTCCATGTACATGCTCGGGGATGCGTACCTGCGTACTGGTCAGAAGGCCAATGCAAGGAACGCGTTTCTGTTCTGTTCCAGCAACAGCAGTAACCAGCAGCAGAAAGAAGTGTCGCTTTTCAACTACGCCAAACTTTCGTACGAACTGGGTTACCAGGATGTGGCCATTACCGAAATGAAACGTTTCCTCCAGGAATATCCGCAGTCTACTTACAATACTGAAGCCCGCGAGATATTGGTAAGTGTGCTGGCCAACACGAACAACTATAAAGATGCGCTCGCTTACCTGGAAAGCTTGCAGAATCCCGGTCCCGCAGCTAAAAGATTGTACCCTCGTATACTCTATGGACGTGCCACCGAGTTCATCAACGACGGGTTACTCGCTTCCGCCGATGACCTGCTGGATAAAGCGCTGGCCGATCCCAATAATATTCCCGTTCTGCCATTCCTGCATTTCTGGAAAGGAGAGATCGCGTTCAGAACAGGTAATCCCGATGCAGCCATCAGGCATTACACGTCTTATCTCAGCAGCGGCGCTCCCACCAACGATGAAGTGAACGCCACCAACGCGCGTTATAACCTGGGACACGCTTACCTGCGCAAAGAGAATTACAAGCAGGCGCTTTCCCAGTTTGAATCGGTGAACCGCACGGCTTCACCCACGGCAAACCCGGTTCAGCAGGATGCCTATCTGCGTTCCGCCGACTGTTACTACATGAGCCGCGAGTATGCGAAAGCAAGGAGCATGTACAGTAATGTGGTCAGCAACGGATGGCCCGCAGCCGATTACGCCAGTTTCCAGAACGCCATGATCGCCGGTGTGAACCAGCCCAAAGAAAAGATCAGTCTGCTGAACAGTATGGTGCGTCAATATCCGCAGTCCACACTTACGGCAGACGCGAACATGGAGATCGCGAAAGCATACCTTGCCAACGAGCAGTTCGCCGAAGGCATTCCATACCTGAATAATGTACTGAAATCGGGCGTTACGGGTAACCTGAAGCCTGAAGCTTACCTGAAACTCGGTATCGCCTATTACAACCTGGATAAGAACCAGGATGCGCTGGCCGCTTACCAGAGTTTGATGGACCAGTACCCCAATTCTCCCGAAGCGGAGGCTGCTACTGAAAACGTGAGAAACATTTATGTGGAGCAGGGCAGAACCGACGATTATGTCGCATTCATGAAGAAAGCAGGGAAAGCGGTATCTGTAAGTGAAGAAGATTCCCTGATGTATGCTTCCGCGGAAATACAATACATGAATGAAAACTACAGCGGGGCGCAGATTGCGTTCACCAATTACCTTGGTCGTTTCCCTGACGGAGGCAGTGCGCTGGATGCGAATTATTACCTCGCTGAAATCTATAACAATAAAAAAGATTGGGCCAACGCTTCGAAATATTACGAAGCTGTAGCGTTGAAGGCGCCGAATAAATTCGCTGAAAGATCGGTATTGCAGGCCGCAAGGCTGAATTTCTTCGACCTGAAAAATTACGAAAAAGCGGCGCAGTATTTTACCCAGCTTAAATCCATCGCCGCCTCACAGGAAAACCGCCTGGAAGCCATGCGCGGGCTTTTAAGAAGTCAGTATCAGTTGAACATGTGGGCCGAAGGTGCGGCCAATGCAAAGGAACTGCTTGCTGAAAAAGGCGCCAGCACGGATGATAAGGTGATCGCGAATATGGCCCTGGCGAAATCCTACCAGGTAAACAACCAGCGCGAACTCGCCATCAGTACCTACAAAACAGTAGCCGCGCTGAACAAGGCTGCTTACGGCGCAGAAGCCAGGTATGAAATCGCAAAAATGCAGTTCGAGCTGAAAGAGTACAAAACCGCGGAAAAATCAGCTTTTGAAGTGATCAACAAGTCTGGTTCATACGACCTGTGGCTCACGAGGGCGTATATCCTGCTCGGCGATATTTATTTCGCACAGAAAGATTATTTCAATGCCAAAGCTACTTACCAGAGTATCGTTGACAACAGTAATTTCCCTGATCTGAAAGAACAAGCACAGCAGAAACTGGATACCGTCACCAAAGAAGAAGCCGCCTCCGGGAAACTGGGCGGAGAATAAACCGGCATTGCATTCAAAACCGATCAACCATCAATGATGATACAAGTGCGTAAAACGATATTTGCTCTGCTGGCGATACTGGCTGCCACACAAGTGGACGCGCAGGAAAACGGCAAACAGAAAACGATTGACATCACCTCTACCTTCAAACCCGTACTGCGGGAAGCGGTGAAGATCAACTTCTCCGCCGCGCCACCGCCCGCCGATACTACAAAGCCAAGACTCACCTACAATATCCCCAACCAGAACCTCTACTTTATGTACCAGCCGGTTTCCCTGAAACCGATGGCGCTGCAGGTGGATTCAGCCGGGAGGTGGGACAACAGCAATTTTGTGAAACTCGGCTTCGGGAACTTTCAAACCCCGTTCGTACAGGCAGGGTTTACTTTCGGAGACGGCTCCGGCAACGCACTCAGCATCCTCGCCGACCACGTGGCTTCTAAAGGAAAATTGCCGTTCCAGCAATACAGCCAGACCGGCCTTAAACTGAACGGTACCAAAAGAACCATCGGCAACCAGGAATGGAACGGGGGCGTGAAATTACAGTCGGACCAGTATTACCGCTACGGCTTCGAACCAAATACCCTCGTGCTGGACAAAGAGCAGGATAGCCTGAGGGTACGTTACCAGACCATCGGCGCTGAAATAGGGTTCCGCAATATAGAACCCACCACTTACGGCATATCCTATCATCCGCAATTGAAGATTTCCGCTTTCAACGACAATTATAAAAATTCAGAAAGCAATGCCATCCTTAACCTGCCCATCCAGAAAGGATTGGGAGAAAAAGTGGGCATCGATCTTTCTTTTACGGCTGATCTTACCCGCTATAAAAGACACGATTCTGTTGCCATCAACAACAACCTGTTTTATCTTTCTCCTTCCATATTCTACAAAACGGAGAATGTACGGGTGAACGCGGGCATACGGCCTTCCTGGGACAACGGAGATTTTAAATTATTGCCAAACATTGAACTTGAAGTGGGCACATCCGATAAAGAATTTACCGTACAGGCCGGATGGACCGGTTATTTCCGGAAGACCACCTTCGAATCGCTGGCCAACTTCAATCCCTGGATCAAACGTCCGGATTCCCTGCTGAACACCAGGATAGGAGAGATTTACGGCGGCATCAAAGGAACCCTGGGCAGTCATTTTGCGTATGGTGCCAAACTGGGGGTGATGCAGTTTACCAACGCCGCACTCCTGGCGAACGATACTGTTACAGGCCGTACATTCGATTACATCAATGAAACCCGGATGAAGGCGCTGAACCTGGCCGGGGAATTGTCCTATACCCAGGGAGAAGCCTTTTATGTAAAAGCGGGGCTGAACATGTACCGTTACACCGGCCTGAAAACACAGGATCAGGCCTGGGGACTGATCCCAACCGAATTAACGGGCAGCATCCGCTGGCAACCTTTGAAGGACCTTTTCCTGAAGGCCGATCTTTTCGCCTGGGAAGGGGCGAACGCAAGAAGGAAGGACCTTTCCGATTTCAAGCAAAGTGGTGCATTTGACCTGAATGCTGGCGTAGAATTCAGGATCACCAAAGCGCTGAACCTGTGGTTGCAGATGAACAATATTCTGAATAATAAGTACCAACGCTGGAACCAATATGAAGTGTTAGGATTTAATGTGCTGGGTGGGGTGGTGTTCCGGTTTGATACGAAGTGATTTTAATGTAAAGGAAGAAACGTAATACAGAAGGAGCGGCGCACAATGAGCCGCTCCTTTTGTTCTATTGCTGGGCAGTGCTTTATTTCATGGCTTGTGCAAGTTGCTCTTTTATTTGCTGACTGCTGGGGCGCGCTGCTGCTTTAAAAGTTATATCCCCCTTCTTATCAATTACAACATAGTGTGGGATGCCGGAAATGCCAAATTTATGGTAGAGGTATGCTGTTTGTTTCGCGGTAAGAAAAACATGTTCTCCTTCCAGGTTCAATTTGCTGATGGTTTGTTTCCAGGTGTTTTCCGGAGATGAGCTGCAGAGGTACACAAAAACCACATCACTGTCTTTCATACTTTTTTTCAGTTGCCGACTGGGGGGCATCTCTGCGAGGCAGGGACCGCACCAGGTGGCCCAGAAATCAAGGTACAACGCTTTCCCTGGAAATTTTGCCGCAAGAATGGAGAGGATCGAATCTCCGGCGTTGGCCGCAAGTTGGTGCACATTGCTTCCACCAGGAAGCTGCGGATTGTTCAGGAATGCAATGGCAGCATCGTAATCTTTTTGAATTCTATCCCTGATCGATTTGTTGCGGATTTCTTTGATGGCTTTGGCTGAATATTCCTTGTTGCGTTCAATATCTCGGTTGATGCCATCCTGCAGGGATTGTGCGAGGTAAATATCGAACGCGATGGTGGTACCGTATTCTTTTTTAAGCGTTTGAAGGTATGCGTCAGGTTTGGGCGTTCCGAGGCTGATGTCAATGTTCCTTTCCTCGTATGCATCCAGCAATAATTTTACATTGCTTTTATTCCAAACAGCGGGGGCCTTTTTCACCAAAGCCGCAAGGCTATCGGCATCGGCAGATGACAGTGATTTCTTGTTTGTACGGATAACGAATATCTCTCCGCTTATAGAGGGTGCCAGCCATCCCTGTTGCTCCCTGGTGAGTGCGTTCCAGCCTTTGTCGTACCATTTTCGAACCATGCTTTTTGCTGAATGATAGTTGTCCCTGTGCTTTGAGCGGTATGATTCATATCCTTTCAGAAAGGAAAAACTGTAATAGGAGGTCATTAACCCCTCTTTATTGTGGAGAACGGATTGTTTGATAAATGCAAGGTATTCGTCGGGTACACGGTTCCCGGGAACGTTATCGTTATAATATTGGCGGAGCCAGGTATAACGCATAAGATCATCATAGTAATGGTACTTCATGTGAAGTGAGAGAAATCTGATACCTTCTGCGCTCAGTGTACCGGTTTTCCTGATACTGTCAAAAATAGCACGGTCACGTTCAAACGCATTGGTCCGGTAGGCGAGGTACTGCATGGCAGAATCATGCTCAATATGTTTGTCCGCAATTTCCCATTGGTCGCGCATGGGGTGTCCGTCAAGCACTTTGTTGAATACGAGCATATCTTTGGTAATTCTACCTGATTTTCCTGATAAGCGGATTCCAAGATCGTCACGGTTTTTGAGTATCTGAGCGGCAGACAGCGTTGCGTAGATGGTGTCTCCTGAATAGACGAAAACAGCGGAAATCGATTCTTCGCCCAATCCCATCATAATATCCTGGGAGAAGGAGAGGGGGAATTCTGTTTGAAAGCTTCCATCAGATCGCAATTCTGCGTCATAAGCTACCTGATCGCCGAGTATTGGGTCGTTCACAATCCATCGTACAAAAAAAAACTTTTCTTTGAAATCATTGTAATCTGAAACGATACCTCTTATCTGAACACGTCCGGGAGTAGGAGCGGCGATGGCAGGGATGCCGGAGGTTAATAATAGAAACAGCAGAAAAAATTGTAGTG
>CAMLPA010000176.1 GCA_946481605.1 uncultured Flavihumibacter sp.
ACCGATGGCCCCGCCATTACTTCCGATTTTTACCGTACATGGGTAAACGCTAATGCACCGGTTGATCCCGCTGCGGCAGATGCACGTTTCTTTAAACAGAATTTCACTGTTGATCCTGTTACGGAGGAAGCCTGTATTCCTGCTGCAAATTTCCACATCAACCGCGGTATCCTCAGAGGACAGCAGTATGGTTTGAAAAGAGTGAGCGGTGTTTTCCAGAAATGCCCTAACGGCGATATGAAAATATCGAAGCTGGTGCACGATACCCGTAACCGTGGCGACCTGGCCGTAAATTTCACCGAGCAGGTGGATTACACCACAGCAGGCAGTAACTATCCCTCCGGTTTCCGTGTTTCCAAATATGAGTTCAGCCGCAAATCCGTAAGCGGAAGGAACTTCGGTGAAGCGAATATTGTGATCCTCCGTTTGGCCGATGTGTACCTGATGCGTGCGGAAGCGAAACTCAGGAGAAACAACGATGCTGCCGGAGCGCTCGCCGATGTGAACGCGGTACGTACATCCAGAACGGCCAGAACACCAGTTCCCGCCGCGCTTACCGCCATGAACCTGGAAACGCTTTACCGCGAAAGAGGATTTGAACTGTATTGGGAAATGTTGCGCAGAACCGATATGATCCGCTTCGGAAAATATGAAGGTACCTGGACAGAGAAAAACAATTCCAATCCGGAAAGAAGGTTGTTCCCCATCCCGCAAACAGCGATCGATGGCGCAAGCAATGTGAAGGATTACCTGGTGCAGAATAAGGGTTACTAGGAAAAGTAAATATAGATAGAAAGAAAAGGCGTATCGGGAAACCGATACGCCTTTTCTTTTAGAGCCTCACCCCGCCCCCTCTCCGGAGGAGAGGGGCATAGTTTAGATTAGTGGAGAGAATTTATCTTCTTATGATGTTCCAGGTAAATGGGATGAATTGCTATTTCAGGTTCAGGGCCTTCAATATTTTATGGAACACTTCCGTATTCTCGTAAGTTCCGGTAAACAATTGAGCGCCGGGGCCATAAGCGAAAACCGGAACCGGTAAAGCGGTATGGTCGGTGGTGGCGAATTGTCCGGCTACGAAACCTGTTTTGTAATTGCCATCTAATAAGGTGAGGCCGCCTGTTTCGTGATCGCCGGTAACAATTACGAGCGTTTCTCCGTTGGTATCCGCGAACGCCATTGCACGGGCGATGGTTTGGTCGAAATCGAGAACTTCGGTAACGAGATAGGGCAGGTTGTTGACATGTCCTCCGTGGTCTATTTGTGCGGCTTCGAGCATCATAAAGAAGCCCTGTTTTCCCGTTAAATGTTCCGTGGCTTTTTTGAAGGATTCCGCCAGCCATGGGCCTCTGCCATTGAGCATGGAGGTGCCTGCGCGTTTTTCCACTACTACATATTGTGTGGTGTTGTTCTGAGCAAGACTATCGGCAGTGGAGATTACTTTGAACGGCGCTTTCAGTTCGGCTAACGCTTTGCTGGTTTCTGTTCCGGCTGAACCCATTAAAAGATCAATACCCGATTGTTGCAGGTCGCGGATAATGGCGGCACTGCTGCTGCGTTCCACCTGGTGCGCGTAAAAATCTGCGGGGGTGGCATCGCTGATGTCTCCGGAAGTGATGAGTGCGGTGCGCATTCCTTTCTTTTTAAGAAGTGCAGGCAGTTGCGGAAGTGGCGCACCGGTGTGGTCCACACCCACGGAGCGGTTGTTCGTTTTTTCGCCGGTGGCGAAGGCGGTAGAGCCCGGGGCGGAGTCTGTGATATAACTGTCGAAGGAACTGGTTTTGCTGATGCCGGTGTATCTCATGCTGAACACGTTCAGGGCACCTTTGTTGGCAGTATAACCGGCATACCACTGCGGAAAGCTGGTGCCATCACCAATCAGCAGGATGATGTTTTTTGGCGCTTTACTGGCGCCATCGTTTTTGTGCAGGGGCTTGTAAATGGGGTGGGGAGGTGTTGTCGGTTGAAAACTCCGCATGGACAGGCTGTTCAGGAAGGAGGCGCTTTCCACCACATGGTCGGTATTGATCCAGTCTGCCTGTAAACGCATCAACTGATACCAGGTATTGATGATGTCGGGCGCGTTCCAGAAGCGGATCTTTTTGTTTAACCGGTGCGCAACGGTTACCAGTGAATCTATTCTTTTTCTTTCTGCGGCGGGAATGATGCCCATGCCGTTCCACCGTGTATAAGCTTTTAGGTTATCGCTGAAAAGCGGAATCCTTTTCAGTGTTTCCGCATCATAATTCTGGGTGAAAAGACCATCAAAGAAAATATAGGAAGGATACTTCGTAAACGTATTCACCGACGGACGATTACCGGATATTACAATGCTGATCTTATCTGATCCTGTGATGCGCGGGTATTGCTCCAGCAGGTGGATCAAAGTATCCAATGTAGGGACGGCTTCGGTTTTAATGTCAATCAGTAGTTGCAGTTTCCGGCCATGAGCGGTATCTAGGTTGCCGTTGTACTTTTTCAGCAGCGAGTCCAGCGGGGCGAGGTAAAGTTTTTCCAGTGTGATGGCCTGGTTCAGTTCTTTCTTTTCGTGTGCCACCAGCAGTATTCCTTTCTCCAGGAATATATCTGCCTCAATAGAGCCAAATCCTGCATGGTAGGCGTTCCAGAAAGGCAGAGATTTTTCATAATCATTGTGCGCATGCAATTGCGCCGGGGTGTAACGGATATTTTGCGCGGCCAGTTTATTATCCACCAAATAGAAGGAGCCGGCCAGCACAAGGAATACGATTTTTTTCATGCGTGAACTTTTGAGGTGTCTCTAAAGGTATAAACGCACAAAGGTAAATTTCGGAAAGGCTTACAGATATTATGTTTGCGTTACTTAGGGTTATTCTGTGCCCTCATTAACGAGGATGATTCAAAAGTAAAACAAATGAGCGGAGTATAGGAAAAACCAGAATTACCGCTACTATGAATCCTAATAAAAAGAGGGTGTATCGAAAGTACGATACACCCTCTTTTAGTATATGTATACTTCTTAAACTACTGCGGGCGCAAACACTTTACCCAGAAAATGTTCAAGTGTGGTGGATTTTCTGCCCAGCAAAGCTTCGCCATCATTGGTTTCTGTATCAAATTCACCTTGTTTGAACGCTTCCGCGAACCCGGCGAACATATCCACATATTCCTGCGGAACGCCCGCTTGTTGCAGCACATTTTTATACGTTGCCGTGTCAGGTGATACAAATGCGATAGATTTCCCGGTGATCTCGGAAATGATTTTCGCCACATCGCCAAAGGAATAACCAACAGCACCGGAAACATTATACGTTTTATTTTCGTGCCCGTTCTGGGTAAGCACATTCGCGCCGATTTCAGCCATTTCACTCCGTAGCATTACGTTAATTTTACCATCGCCGGAGGGGAAAAAAACGGTACCCGTTTCCAGTACTTTATCGCCGGTGAACATGGGGATAAAGTCCATATAGATGTTGTGCCGGAGAAAGGTATAAGTAAGACCAGATTCCTGCAGCAGGCGTTCGGTCAGAATATGTCCTTCCGCAAGCTGTGCGATCGGTGAATCCGCGCTTTCATTTTTCCGTTGAAAACTCGTGTAGAATACATGTTTTACCCCGGCTTCTTTTGCGGCTTTCACTACATTTTCATGTTGAGCAATCCTTTTGATAACATCATTGCCAGAAATGAAGTAAAGCTTGTCCGTATTTTTAAAAGCCGCTACAAGACTTTCATAGTCATCATAATTGCCCGTCCTGATTTCTATGCCTTGTTCACTGAATGCTGTGGCTTTGGCTTCATCTCTTACCAGTACTGCGAGATTTGAGGCTGCTGTTCTGTCTAGTAATTGTTTTACGATTTCCTGTCCTAACCCGCCTGTTGCGCCTGTAATTAAAATCTTGGCCATGTTCTTTCGTTTTAGATTATTTTAATTTAATGTATCTAGTTACTTTTAGTAAGTCAAAGCTAAATAGTAACTTTGTTCCGGACAAGAAGGAACATGCTGGTATCCGACTTACTTTTTGGTAACTATTGTTGATAATCAATTTGGTAGAGGATGAAAAAAGATCCGATAATTTTTTCGAGAACAGAGAACTGCCCGATCAGAACGGTACTGGACAGGCTCGGCGACAAATGGTCGATACTGGTGATCCTTACATTGGGGGGCGTGGAGAAGATGCGTTTCAACGAGTTGCAGAAAAACATTGGCGATGTATCCCAACGCATGTTGGCCGTTACCCTGCGTACACTGGAGGCCGATGGCCTGGTTAAGCGTACCATATACCCGGAAATCCCACCTCGGGTGGAATACAATATTACGGATAGGGGGCTTTCTCTGCTGCCACATATCCAGGGGCTCACGAAATGGGCGGATGAAAATATGCCCGCCATTAAACGTTCGAGGAAGAAATTTGCTTAAATCAATTGCATTTCTTTCGCGCAATGCATGCTTTATAATTTATTTCTGTTCTCCCTTATAACTTGCTAAATTCATATATCGTTTTCCGTTCCCATGTAAATGCTTCGTATTTATTCACCTCAATCGTAAAGGATGAAGTGGTACAGCATTATTGCGGGCACAGTATTCCTGCTGCTTCTGTTGGCGGTTATTATTCTGATTCCTTGTCCAACAGGGCCGCAACTTAATTTTTTCCGCATCTTCATCGCCATTGCTGCGGGTGCTTTTGCAGCAACTATTCCCGGCAATATAAAAGTGACCAATAAAATGGTTGTGGCCACCAGCGCCATCGGTGTTTTTGTGCTTGTATATCTGGTGAATCCTGCCGGATGGAGTGCAGGTGATGATTGCAAAGTGCGCATGTTGAAAGCTACGGTTTATGTGGATGAGCAACCTGCGGCCGGTGTGGAAATTACCATCCCGGACCTGGGTCAGAAATTCAGCACAGATGATTTCGGTAATGTGCGCATCGACTATGCCGGTGCACAGGTTACCTTCCCGCTAAAATTACTTTTCCGCTACAAATCTGCCGTGGACACCACCATACTGTTGAATGAACCCGCAAACAAAATGGAGTTTCGCCTGCAATCCAGGAAGGCGGGTTCCTTCCGGATGAACGGCGACCAGGCCCTTTCTTACCAGTTCAGGGACCTCGATTTCAATATCTCGTTGCTGAACCCCAACAAATTTGATCCCGATCTTTCCATGCGGGATACCTTGAAGTATTTTCTGCGCCAGCGGAACGATACCATTTATATTCAACATGGCTCTACCTTACTCAATAAAATATATGGAAACGAAGTTTTGAACGAGCGCTATGGTTTCGATGAAATGGCCATGGGCATCAACCTGCCGCTGCTTGATGTCAAGTTTACGAATAATTCCGATGAGGCGGTTTTCTTCAACCAAACCAGTCTGATGGTATCGGAAAGCAGGCCCAATAACAATGCGCTGCTGATCCCTTCCGGTTTCGATGAATTTAAAATCTGCAATATCGGCTGGGGACCAGCCACCAATGTGCGGGTAGATTATACGCTGGTGCCCGCAAAGTTCTACCGTGGCTGGAACAACGAATTTGAACAACACCTCAGCTTCGCTTCTATTCCCGCAGGCAATGCCGGGGAAGGAGATGCATTTGTTTCCGCCAAAGGCGTGGAACAGATCATTGCGAGAGGAGTAAGTCCACGCATTTTCCAGGATGAATTTGGTAACCCTGACGACCTTGATCCGCAAAGAAAAAGATTGTACGATCAACTGGTTGGCGACTTTGATAAGGGCGCCATTTTTTTTGGAAAGATCACCTATACCAATACTGATAACAGTGTACGGGAACAAAAATTTGAAACCTTTGTAAATGTAGGCGGAGGATACGGAGCAGGCGTGGAAATTGAATACAATTACAACGCACAACTGAAGGCAGAGGGTAAAGCTTATGAAGTGATCGTACCCATCTCACATGGCATCAAACCAAAAGATTTTGACCGCCTCTCTTTAACACTGGCCGCACCAAGAGCCGGGAAACATTTTTTCAGACTGGCATTCGTTTATAACAATGAACAAGTGGTATTCCCGTTTGTTTTCTGCCTCGATTATTTTATTACACCTACAGGAAGCGGATTGTTGCAAAAGAGAGGAGGGTGATTAATCCTGCTTTCCGGTTTCTGGACCGGAATCTGCGATAAAATTTTACATCGCGTTGCGGGAACGGAAATTATGTGATCGCTCCTGGATTTGAGTACGGAAAAAGCACTAACTTTCCTCTGATTTCTGCGTTATCCATACTTAAAATTCTCCCGATATGAAAGAGATGCAACAATTCTCCCGGAGGTTCTTCATGCAAACCTCTGCGGCGCTGGGCGCACTCGCATTTATTCCCAGGGGCGTTAAAGCTTTTTATGAACAGGTGAAAAACCTGGTTGTCCCCCAGAAAAAGACATTACCCCTCACCGTTACCATCAATAAAAAACAATACGCGGTTGACGCGGATACCCGTACTACGCTCCTGGATTTGCTGCGCGAAAACCTGCAGCTTACCGGTGCGAAAAAAGGTTGTGACCATGGGCAATGCGGTGCCTGTACCGTACACGTAGATGGCGAAAGGGTATTGAGTTGCCTTACTTTGGCCGCTATGATGCCGGGGAAAAACGTCACCACAATTGAAGGATTGGCCGATGGCGATACATTACACCCCATGCAGCAGGCTTTTATTGAATGTGATGGTTTCCAGTGCGGTTACTGCACACCGGGACAAATCATGTCGGCTGTGGCCTGTGTGAAAGAAGGTCATACCAAATCGGTAGCCGAAATTAAGGAGTTCATGAGCGGTAATCTTTGTCGCTGTGGTGCCTACAACGGAATTGTTGAATCCATTCAAAAAGTTGCCCGATGAAACCATTT
>CAMLPA010000177.1 GCA_946481605.1 uncultured Flavihumibacter sp.
CGGCTTACGCTGAATTTACAGCCGATAATTATGAAGCAGGAGTAGCTTACTTACAACAACACGACCTCCCCATCGTATTAAAAGCCGATGGACTTGCTGCCGGCAAAGGCGTACTGATCTGCCAGAGCAGGGAAGAAGCCATCGCGGAATTTGAACAGATGATCCAGCACGCGAAATTCGGTTCCGCCAGTGCCAAAGTGGTGGTGGAAGCATTTTTAGATGGGATTGAACTGAGTGTTTTCGCCCTTACCGATGGTAAAAACTACGTGCTGTTACCCGAAGCAAAAGATTATAAGCGCATCGGAGAAGGCGATTCCGGGTTAAATACCGGCGGCATGGGCGCAGTATCTCCTGTTCCTTTCGCGGATGCTGCATTTATGGAGATGGTGGAAGAGCGTATCGTGAAACCCACTATCGACGGGTTCTACAAAGAAAATATCGACTATACCGGGTTCGTATTCTTCGGATTGATTAAAGTGAAGGGCGAACCTTTCGTGATTGAATACAACTGCCGCATGGGTGATCCCGAAACAGAAGTGGTGATGCCAAGACTGAAAACCGATCTCGTGACCTTGCTGGTAGCGGCCGCTAAAAAAGAACTCGACCAGGTAAAAGTGGAAGCTGATCCGCGCTTTGCGGTTACAACTATGGCCGTGAGCGGAGGTTATCCCGGGGATTATGGCAAGGGTTTTGTTATATCGGGGCACGATGCAAATCTTCCCGAAGAAGCAGTGCTTTTCCATGCGGGCACTACGGAAAAAAACGGATCCGTGGTTACAGCAGGAGGAAGAGTACTCACAGTTACGGCTTACGGCAACACCGTAAAAGAAGCGGCTGAACTTTCAAGATCATTCCTCGGCAAAGTAGACTTCGACGGAATGTATTTCAGAAAAGATATCGGTTACGAATTCTAAACAGTGCGGTAAATGGTTTCATCAGGCTGAAACCCTTGTAAACACACGGGTTTCACAATACTTGTATAAAACCTTGAAACAACGACCCGTAAAATTGTATATTCGAATAATTTGCATCAATTTTGCATCATCCTTTCTAACCATCAGATTCCGAAAAAATGGGATTATTTAACTTCCTGACTCAGGAAATTGCCATGGATCTGGGTACCGCGAATACCCTCATCATACATAACGACGAGATTGTAGTGAACGAACCTTCGATTGTAGCGCTTGACCGCAACAATCCGAAGTCGGTGCTGGCTGTGGGTAAACGCGCATTGATGATGCACGAAAAAACGCACGAGAGCATCCGCACCGTGCGCCCGTTGAAAGACGGGGTGATCGCCGATTTTAACGCTGCCGAACTCATGATACGGGAAATGATCAAAATGATCTATCCCAAAAAACCGCTCTTCCCCCCAAGCTGGCGGATGATGATCTGCATCCCCTCCAGCATTACGGAAGTGGAAAAAAGAGCCGTGCGCGACAGTGCCGAACAGGCCGGTGCCAAAGAAGTTTACCTGATCCACGAACCCATGGCTGCCGCACTGGGTATCGGGATTGACGTGGAAGAGCCCGTAGGCAATATGATCATCGACATTGGCGGCGGTACCACCGGTATTACCGTGATCGCCCTCGCCGGTATCGTTTGCGACCAGAGTATCCGCATCGCGGGAGATGAATTCACCGCCGATATCATGGAAGCGCTCCGCCGTTACCATAGCCTGCTCATCGGGGAAAGAACCGCCGAACAGATCAAGATTCAGATCGGTGCCGCTATGAAGGACCTCGATAATCCACCGGATGACCTTCCCGTAAACGGACGCGACCTCGTGACCGGTATTCCAAAACAAATCATGGTTTCTTTCCAGGAAATCGCCGAAGCCCTCGACAAAAGCATCTTCAAAATTGAAGAAGCCATCCTGAAAGCGCTCGAAACCACACCGCCCGAACTCGCGGCGGATATCTACAGAAGGGGCTTGTACCTCACCGGTGGTGGTGCCCTGCTCCGTGGCCTCGACAAGCGCCTCAGCCAAAAAATCAAACTGCCCGTTCACGTAGCCGACGATCCGCTGAAAAGCGTGGTGCGCGGTACCGGACTGGCCCTCAAACACTACGATAAGTACCCATTTGTTATGAGATAATTTTGAACGTTGAATGACGGATGTCGAATTACGCTTCATCCAAAATTCAAAATTCAGAATTCAAAATCTAAAGAAACCGTGCGCAACATTTTCCTCTTCATCAGAAGATATGCCATCTTCCTTTTCTTCCTGGTGTTGCAGGTGGTGTCGCTTTCTTTACTTTTTTCCTACAATAAGTTTCACCAGGCCACTTTCATGGGAATTTCCAATGAGGTGAGCGGTAAACTGAATTCCGAGTACAACGATGTGGAGCTGTATTTCAAACTCAAGCAGAAGAACAAGGAACTGCTGGAGGAGAACAACCGGCTCCGCAACCAACTGGCCGTGAACTACGGGAAAAGAGATACTTCCGTCCAGGTAATCAGTGACACTGTCCGCATCGATAGTACCGGGTTCTACCGGAAATTCCTTTCGTTGCCCGCACAGGTGATCGACAACTCCACCTCGCGCCAGAGCAACTACCTGATGATAGACCGTGGCACCAACCAGGGCATCAAAAAAGACATGGGCATTGTTTCCGCATCCGGGGTCGTTGGCACGGTGGTGGATGTGAGCAGCAACTATGCCGTGGTGATGAGCCTGCTGCACCGCCAGAGCCGCATCAGCGCCAGCATTAAAAAGACTGGAGAAACCGGTTCAGTGGAGTGGGACGGTAAAAATCCACTGTTCATTACGCTGAAAGAGATTCCAAAAAGTGTTCAGTTGAAGAAAGGCGACAGCGTTGTAACGAGTCGTTATTCCGACCGTTTTCCGCCTGATGTGCTCGTTGGTACGGTGGAAGCGGTTACTTCCGAATCGGCCAGTAATTTTCATACAGTTAAACTGCGCACCTCCAATAACTTTTTCAACGTTCAATACGTCTATGCCATAGAGAATCTTGAAAAACGCGAACAGCAACAACTAAAGCAGGCAACAAGGAACCAATGAGTGAACTTCTGAAAAATATCATCCGTTACGTGGTGTTCCTGTTGGTGCAGGTATTTGTACTGAACAATATTCCCCCACTGCACCAGTTCGTGGTCCCTTATCTTTATTTTCTTTTCATCTTATGGCTGCCCTTCCACATCAACCGTTTCGGGCTGTTGCTGATCGGTTTCCTGTTTGGACTGAGCATGGATGCTTTCACCAAAACGCCTGGTCTTCATGCCGCGGCCTGCGTGCTCATCGCTTATATCCGGCCATTCATCATTAACCTGCTTACCTCCCGTGATACCGCTGAATTCAATTATGTGTCTCCTTCCGCTAAAAGTATGGGTTGGGCGCCTTACGCTACCTACGCCCTCGTGCTTACGCTGATGCACCATACCTGGATGGTATTGCTGGAATGGATGCAGTTCGGAACTTTTCTGTATTTTATCGGAAAAGTAGCGGCAACCACCGGCATCAGTTTCCTGATGATCATGCTGGTTGAAATGCTTTTTCCAAGAAAACAAAGGTTCCGTACCAATACTGCATAACTTACTTCGCACTGAAATAAACCTGTTCGCAGCATGTCTGTATTCAATCAATCTAGGAGTAATGTGGTCCGGGTGATTTTCCTGGCCATGTTCCTCATCATCGTGGTGCGGCTCTTCACCCTCCAGGTGCTTACCAGTAAGTACCAGAAGCTGGCGGAAGACAACGCGCTGCTCATTAAGACGGTTTACCCCGACCGCGGTATCATATACGACCGCAATGGAAAAGCCATTCTCAACAATTCCCGCGCTTACGACCTGATGATTACGCCGGCGCAACTAAAGAACCCGGATACGCTTACACTTTGCAGGTTACTCGGCATAGATACGGCGGAATTCAAACAACGGGTGATCACCGCAGTTCTGAAGAATGGAAGGTACCGCCCATCCGTTTTCCAGGGGCTGCTTTCAGCGGAACAATACGCCGGTATCAATGAGAACATCTGGAAGTTCACGGGTTTCGACCTGCTGCAACGTCCCATCCGGCAGTACCCGTACAATGTAGGGGCGCATATTTTCGGTTACGTGGGAGAGGTGGATTCCGCGGCCATCAGGCGTTCCAACTATTTCTACCGCATGGGTGATTATATCGGGAAGTCGGGACTGGAAAACACCTATGAATCTGTATTGATGGGACAGCGTGGGGTGGAAGTGCTCATTAAAGACAACAGGAACAGGATACAGGGCTCCTACGAGAACAAACGTTACGATACGCAGGCCGTGGCGGGAAGAAACCTCCGCACTTACCTTGATGTGGACCTGCAGGTGATGGCAGAAAAAATGATCGCCAACAAAGTAGGCGCGGTGGTTGCCATTGAACCGAAAACTGGCGGTATCATCGCCATGGCTTCCGGTCCCACTTTCGATCCCAACATGCTCACGGGCAGCGATGGTAAGAAGAACCTTAACAGGATGTTGCTGGATGTAGCCGCACCACTGATGAATAGGGGAATCAAAGGGCAGTATCCTCCTGGCTCAACGTTTAAGCCGCTTCAGGCGCTCGTAGCACTGGATGAAGGCATCATCACCCCTGCCTTCGGCTACCCCTGCTCGGGAAGGTATTACGCCTGCGGACACGGTAAACCCGCCTGTACCCACAGCAATGCCGGACACGCTGCCAACCTTCGCCTCGCCATCGCGAACTCCTGTAACTCTTATTTCTCGCATATCTACCGGATGAGTGTTGATAATCCGGCCCTCGGAGGCGTGAAAAACGGGTACCATAAATGGGCCGAATACATGGACCACATGGGCCTGGGACATACCTTGGGTGTAGACCTGCCCAGCGAAGACAAAGGCAATATTCCAGATACCGCCAAATACAACGCTACCTATCGCGGCGCCTGGAACTCCTGCACAAACCTCACATTAGGAATCGGCCAGGATATGATGACCGCAACGCCGTTACAATTGGCCAACGCAATGTGCATCATCGCGAATAAAGGGTACTATTATATTCCGCATATTGTTGAAAAGATAGAAGGCGAAACTAAGGCAGATACTTTGCTGAATAAATACCGCGTAAAACAGACGCCACTGGTAAACCTTTCAAACGATACGTATGAAGCGGTAATGGATGGTATGCAGGACGTGGTAATCAGCGGTACAGCTATTTCTGCCGCAATCCCAGGCATCAACGTCTGCGCGAAAACAGGTACGGCACAGAACAGAAGGTACATCGACGGAAAAGTGGTGGAACTGAAAGACAACGCGGTGTTCGTTTGTTTCGCGCCCCGCGAGGATCCGAAAATCGCCATTGCCGTAGTAGTGGAGAATGCCGGTTATGGCGGAACCTGGGGCGGCCCCATCGCCTCCATTATGATGGAGAAATACCTGAACGATACCCTTCGTCCGGAAAGGATCAAAAAAATGGAAGAAGTGGCCAATGCGAACCTGATGCCCTGGTACCTGAAAAGACTTCAGTTCAAGGCCGACTCCGTTCGTGCCTACAAGTGGCTGGAAGCATACAAAGACAGCTCCATGCTGAAAAGGTTCTTCGAGAACAACAGGGTGAAAACCGATTCCACCAAAAAGCCTGAAACGCCGAAGAAAGAAGGTGGTCAAACTTTTACCAACAGGATTGTTTTTGTGAAGCCCGATGAAAAATATTTTTCTTCCAAAACCTTATCCGCATAAATTATGAAGAACCCCGGTATATCTAAAGGAGTTGATTGGGTGGTGATCTGGATCTATGTGTTCCTGGTGGTGATCGGGATCATGAGCATCTTCGCGAACGAATACCGTGATGGCGAAGACTGGGTGCAGGGTTTGCTGTCCTTCAAAACGGATTACAGCAAACAGTTCCTGTATTTCGGCGTATCGTTGGTGCTGGCCACCTTCATCCTGGTAACGGACAGTAAATTCTTTACAGCTACCGCGAATATATTTTATGCCTTCGGGATATTCCTGATGTTGCTGGTGTTCCCATTCCACACGGAAGTGAAAGGAACGGAATCGATCATCCGTTTCGGCGGAGCCTTCCAGTTGCAGCCCGCGGAACTGTGTAAGGTGTTCGCGAACCTGGCCCTGGCCAAATACCTTTCCAGGGTGGAAACGGATTTCACGAAAACGAAGTCGCAACTGATTGCCGCGGCTATCGCCCTGGTGCCGGCCATCCTGAGTATCGCGCAGAAAGAAACGGGGTTGGCACTGGTCTATTTCTCTTTCTTTCTTGTAATGTACCGGGAAGGGTTGCCCATCACCGTATTGCTCATCGGCTCCTCGCTGGGCATCCTTGTGGTGGCCACCCTTTTGCTGGATCCCAATACCCTCGCCATCGCTTTGACCATACTTGCTGTGCTAACGGCTTATCTTATGCGCCGTCAGATCAGGCGTCGGAAATCGTTGCTGGTCTCCATTGCCATGATATGGCTGGTGGCTGTAGGCATTCAGCGTTTCGGCGTACCCTTCCTGTTCACCAAAGTATTCGCCAAGCACCAGGTGGAACGCATTTTCGACCTCGTGGGCCGGGAGAACCCCTATGCCGCCAATACCCCGGAAGAGATCGCTGCCAGTCTGAATAAAAAGAAACCGGAAGAAAACTACAATGTTCGTCAATCCAAAATCGCCATCGGCTCCGGCGGATGGATCGGAAAAGGTTACCTGAAAGGCACCCAAACCCGCTACGATTTTGTTCCCGAACAACGAACGGATTTTATTTTCTGTACCATAGGTGAAGGATTCGGCTTCGTGGGCAGTGTGCTGTTCCTGGGCATCTACACTTTCCTGTTGCTCCGCATCGTGATGATCGCGGAACGCCA
>CAMLPA010000178.1 GCA_946481605.1 uncultured Flavihumibacter sp.
ATGTAACAGGAGAATACGGCACCACGGAGGACCATGCCACAGGAACCAGTAAGGTACAGCGTTTGAGAGAAGATAGATCCGGGTTGCGTTCTGTATTGCTGGCCACGTTTAAGAACGAAGACTATTTTGTGACGCTGGTACAGGTACGCTGGTTCGTGGGAACTGAGTTGAAAAAAGCATTCATCGTGGCACACAAGTCATTGGGGATCGAAGCGGATTTCCGTTACTTCGATGCGCAGGGCGACTGGAAAAAAAGACTCAAACAAACTTATCCCAAACAGGGCCACCGTGAAACCATTGAATTCTTTGATGGTCCGAAGGAATATGGCAACCGGCTTCGTATGATATTCGGCATGCGCTCCGAGAAGGCGCAGACCCTTTTCAACCAGACCATCAGTCTGAAAATACTTGGCAACCTCGATGAGTTCGTGCGCAACCAGATGTTGGAAGAAACGGATATGGAAGATGCTTTCATTAAACTGAAAGCGCATTTCAAAACCCTGAGCGATGCCCACCGGAACATTGAAAAAACACAGGAACAAATTCGGTTACTGCTGCCCGTTAAAAATTGCTGGGATCAGTTGAAAAATATTGATGGCGATCTCCTGGGTTACAGGAAACACAAAGATGTGCTACCCGCCTGGTTCAGCACCCGGCAAAAACAATTGCTGCTGAAACTGGTCCAGGAACTGGCACAACAAATTTCGGCTGTCCAAAACCGTAAGAACGAAATTTCTGCTGTGATAGAAGAGCAGCAGAACGAGCTGTATGAGATTGAAGGACAGATCAGGAGCAGCGATGCCGGTAGGCGTTTGCAGGAACTGGATGCGAAAATTCGTGAACTGGAAACAGAACGCAAAGAGAAAGCCGCGAGAAAAGAAAAATACAACCAATGGGTAGCACGTTTGGGATGGGATGAAAATCCTGGTGAGAAAGAATTTGAAAAGAACCGCCTGAAAGCGGAGGAGAAAAAAGAGCAATTGCAGGTAGAGCTTGAAGAAAAGCGGCGAATAAGATATTCCTGTGAGCAAAGGCATCAAGAGGTGTTATTTGAGTCTGAAAAGATTAATAATGAAATTTCTGAACTGCGGGATCAGAAAAACAATATTACCGGACGCGTTGCGCAGATCCGCAGGGAAATACTCGAACATACAGGTGCAACCGAAGATGAAATTCCTTTTGTAGGCGAACTGATCCAATTGCTGCCCGGAGAAGAAAACTGGGAATACGCCATCGAAAAACTGCTGCACAATTTCGCGCTTCGTTTACTGGTGCCCGATGAATATTATAAGCAGGTGAACAAGTTCGTAAACCAGACTGATCTGAAAGGACGTATTGTGTACGAACGTTACCGTGAACAAACTTCGCTCAACGATTTCTTCCATACCGAAGCCGATACCGTGCCCGGCAAACTGGACGTGAAAGACAATTCTCCTTACGCAGGATGGGTGCGGCTTCAACTCAACAAATACTACAATTACCGTTGTACCGATAACATGACGGAGTTCGGCAAAACCGATTTTGCCATCACTTCTTCCGGCCTTTCTAAAAATGGTTCCCGCCACGAAAAGGATGATCGTCACGATAAAAGAGGCCGTCAGCATTATGTGTTAGGATGGGACAATAGCGCCAAGATACGCGCCTTGATCCGTGAAATGAGTGAACTGGAAGCGCAATATCAGGCATTGGGCAAAGAAGTGGCCGTGCACAAGGGAAGGGTATCGCAGATGGAGGAACAACAGCGTTCTCTCGAAGAAATATTGCGCGTAAAAAGTTTCTCGGAACTGAACTGGGAGGCCGTGGTGAGTGAGATTGAGCAACGTGAAAAAGAAAAGAAGAAACTGGAAAAAGGGAGCGGCGCTTTACAGGAACTGAAACGTCAGCAGGAGAACATCCTGGAATTGCTTTCCAAAGCACGTGCGCAGCAGGAAGAACGCATTCGCGAAGAAGAAAAACTGAAAGCTGAAATGGCGCACCGCGAGCAGGACATCCGTGCCTGCGATGAAACATTGCTCCACTACGATGGACTGCCTATTGAAAACGCACTCATCGCCTTCCAGCAGGAATACATCGTTCCCCTCGAATATGAGATCGACCTGGATGTAATTGATAAGACGCGCAAATTCGTTTCCAATTCCCTGCAACGGAAAATGGATGCGCTCAGCGATCAGTATACGAAAACAAAAAGCGCCCTCCAGCGCAACATGTGGGAGTTTAAAAATCCTTCCAACGAAAAACTGCTCAAGCAATTTGAAGATTGGCGCGGCGATACCCACCGTCTTTCAGATAACGCGGAGTACGCGGGTGAATACATCGACCTCCTGGAGAAACTGGAAAGCGAACAACTGGCCGACCAGAAAGAGCGCTTTAAAAAATACCTGAACGAAGAGATGATCAACCGCATGAGTTCGTTCAAAGAAATGCTGGACGAACAACTCAATGAAATTCTCCGCAATGTGGAAGCGCTGAATAAAAGTCTGCGCAACATTCATTTCAGAAAAAATCCCGACACCTATATTCAACTGGACGCGAAAGAAGATTTCGCTCCTTCCATCAAAGACTTCAGGCTCCGGTTGACCAACTGGAAACCGAACTTAGCCGAATACCACCGTTCCAAAGACGAGACTATCCTGGAGCAGAGTTACCTCCTCATCAAATCGCTGCTGGATGAAATGGATGAAAAAGAAGCCTGGCGTCGTGAGGTAACGGATGTGCGTCAATGGCTGAAGTTCACGGCCAGAGAGGTGTTGAAAGAAGACAACACCACGTACAGAAGTTATACCGGCACCGAGAAACTCTCGGGCGGCGAACAGGCCCAGCTTACGTACACCATACTCGGTTCGGCCATCGCCTACCAGTTCGGGATCAGCAAGGAAGGACTCGACCAGCGCTCGTTCCGCTTTATTTGTGTGGACGAGGCATTCAGTCGGCAGGATGAAGACAAAGCGCGCTACCTGATGGACCTTTGCAAACAGTTGAATTTGCAGATCATGGTGGTGTCGCCCGCGAAAGCGGAAGAGGTGAAGATCGTGGAGCCGTATATTGCACGGGTGCATTTTGTGCAGCGGAGAAACAACCGGGATAGTGTGTTGTATGATATGCCGGTGATGGAGTTGAAGAAAATAAAAGGATAGGGTTTTATGATAACCGTTCATGAAATTTCGCGGAAGATGGAGCGCCTTTATGAGGAGTTGCTCCGCACCGTGGCAATTGGTGAACCACTTGCTTTTCCTTTTAGCATACGGGCCGACAAGAAATTGAGTAAGCATTTTTCAGAATGGTTTGGACAACTGGAAGCGCTGATTGCGAACTCTTCGGATCGTAAAGGCTTCGGTTATTCTATAAGCTACACCACTATAAATACGCGTGAGCACGGCATTCAGTCTGTTCCACAAGAAATTCTCATTAACACAGAGACTGATTTGCTTTTATACCTGGGGAAGCAGGAGGAATATGTTTGTTTCAAACGGAATGTAGCTTTGATCGCTGATAAGTTTCCCCAGCTCAGAAAGTGGATGTATAGCAATACAAGGAAGATAATAGCGCATCAGAATAATTGGGAGCATATACTTGCCGTTCTTTCATTTTTAGCTGATACTGCTGAACGCGGCTTTTACATAAGAGAAATTTCGGCGGCACCACACTCGAAATTTATTGAAGAAAGAAAATCCCTTTTCTATGAATTGCTGAACCTTACGCTTGATCCGTCAACCATTCATGATACTTTCTCCGGGAAGGAATATTTTCAGGAGCGGTTTGGGTTAAGAAAAAGTCCGTATATGCAGCGCTTCAAGATTCTAGACCAGCGTATTGCTGATAAGTACTTTTCAGGAATATCAGACCTTTCGATTCCTTTAAATGCTTTTAAACGCTTGCAACTTCCGGTTTCATCGGTGATCATAATTGAGAACAAAACTTCCATCGAGAATATGGAGGCATTTTTATGTTTTCCTGATGTTGCGGGAACCATAGCGATTTGGGGGAGTGGCTATGCTTCGTCGGTGCTGAAAGAGGTAGAATGGTTGAATGATGTAGCTATCTGGTATTGGGGCGATATTGATGCTGAAGGCTTTCATATACTTTCGAAACTAAGGGAAAGGTTTCCCCAGGTGAGCAGCTTTTGTATGAATATGGAAACCTTGAATGCGTTTAGTTCCTTTTCATGCACTAAGAAGTTTAACCCTTTCGTATATAGCCATCTCACAGCGGAGGAACTATTGGTGGTGGAAAGATTAGCGAAGGAGAATATTATGTTGGAACAGGAGTTTGTTTCTTCTGAATATGTAAAGAAATGTTTGAATGATTATGGCTTTTTTTCTTTTAATGCCAGGCTTTAGGCGCTAACCTCCCGGCATTTGTGGTCATTCATTTTTTTGACCGGAAGTTTTCCGTTTTTAGTGATCACCGCGGCAATAAACCGGTTGCACCTTTCGATGGTGAATATCCCTTTCTTTAATGCTTCGCAGAGGAAATCCATTGTTGTAAGGTAGCTGATATTGTGCATGGAGCAATAGGATGCGATATCTCTTAAATTGCTGCTTGCAAGAATATGTTTGTTGAATCTGGCTACGGCTAGACAGGCACTTTCTCCGTCTCCTTTAAACAATACAGATTTTATCCATGCATATTCTTTTTTGATTTGAGGATTTTCTTCAGGGAATTGGGTAAGGTGAACTATTTTCTTTTGGAATAACCTGCTTACAGCTTCTCTTGAGCCAAGATGCGGCCATTTTTGTAGTTCTGCATGAACTTTGTCAAGGATGAGTATTTTGAAAGGATATATTTTATTCAGTTGATCCTCTTCTCCCGCCGAAATAAAATGTGATACTACATCTGCGTCTATAAGTATTGCCTTTTGATCATTCTTCACCATCTTTAAGATTTTCAATTTCACTGATATCTATGCCCAGGTCGGAGAGTAATGAAAAGTAGTGGCTTTGAGAAATTCGTTCCCTGTCAAAAAGTTCCTTTGCCGATGAACCATAATCACCAATAACCATCCCCGTGTTTCCCGGTCTGTATAAGGAGGTGTCATAGCCGTGTTCCAGCGCGGTTTTTCTTACTTGCTTTACAAACTCATCGTATTCATTTTTACTGAGCAGACCAAGTGCTTTTAACCGGTAAAGCAGGGCGCTTCTGCTACATTGATAAAGCTGTTCAAGGAAGACGATTGTGCTAAGGGATATTTTTTTTTCTTCTAATTCTTTGTCGGAGATAAGGTTTAATAACCCCTCTTTTGGCAGTAAGAGGTAGCTTGCGAATACATCTGCATTGTATTCATTCTTGTCGCGCTTCTTATCAAATAATCCAACATTGCAAACCATGCTGGTAAAATCCTGCTGGAAATAAAGGTGGTATAGTTCGTGGCAAATGGTGAAATTTTGCTTTCCTATAGATTGGGAAGAATTGACCAGCATAAACCTGAAGATGCCGTTTTCGGTTTCTGTTTTTAGCGCCATTCCTGAGAAATTTTCAGACAATGGTTTGAAAACGGTGATCACATTCAATTTCTGAAGTAAACTATTTAAGCGAACGTTGTCCAGAGGATTGATGCCATTCTCCGTCCGGAATTGGGCTGCGGCTTTTTCCAATAGAATATCAGTCATCGCGCAGCATTTTTTTCATGGATAAATAGTTCTTGACTACTCTTTTAAACGCTGCGATGCTTTCCAGGTCAATTGTATCAATACCGTCAGCTCTGAACGCGAACGCAAGGTTTACTTCCTGCCTGCTTTTATCTTCGTCAAACAATTCGTAATCCTCCACGCAGAAAAGATCGGCCAATTTTGAAAGCTGGATGGTTGAAACAGTCCTGGCACCTGATTCCCAATAGGAAACCTGTTCGCGGGATGTCCCGAGAAACTGTGCTAACGCTTCCTGGGTAAGTCCCATCCGCTCGCGAAAGTGTTTTATGTTCCTTCCCACCACCTGATCCTGATTCATGCGCACCGATTTGTTACAAAGTTTATAGCTGAAGTGCAAAGGTATAATTTTTTGTAACAGAAAACAGGTCGATCGCTAAAATATTTAGTTTTTAATACCCCACCAACCCCTCCTTCACCGGATTCAGCGGATCACTGATATCATAAAACCTGATCCCGCTTTTCACCTGGCAGATGAGTAAATCCCCATAAGGAATCACGTCAAAATACTCCTCATCTTTCAGTGTTTTTCTCTTTACGGGATCGAAGCCTTTGCTGATGTCGAATACCACAAGCCCATGGGTGCCTTCACAAACGTACAGGGCGTTGTTTTTTATGCCGAGTCCGTAAGGTAAGGTCATGTTCACGGTTTTTACAAGAGCGGGTTGTGCTTGTTTCACACTATATACGTTCAGCACATTCTGTGTACCGTTGCAGGTGGTGCCGAAGCTGCGCAGGGTAACATAAGCAACCGTATCGTTTGCCACCACAGGATCACAGGCACGCACATGGTTCACGGCCCCTTCGCGTTTTGGCCTGGTGGGATCGGTAAGGGAATACACGAACATACCGGATTGTGAGCCGATAAAGAGTTTGTCTTTGTACGGATAAATCGTTTCAATGTTCCAGCCCAGGTTTTCAACGGATTTCAGTGCCAGATTGGAAGGGTTGGAAATATCGAATGTCTTAAGGTCGTAATGGTCCACGAGGTAGAGGTAGTTGCCAACGACCGTATAACGCGCCGTGGAACCGCCTGCACCATGTGATGGTCCGCCACTGTCGGCTTTGGTACAGGAGAATTGGGTAGCAATTAAGAGCACCAGTAAAGCGTATATAATCTTTTTCATTTGATAGTGTTGTGGGGTGAGGTCAA
>CAMLPA010000179.1 GCA_946481605.1 uncultured Flavihumibacter sp.
TCCGGCTTTCTTTGCTTGGGATCATCTTTCGGTAAAGGTTTGAAAACGATCTTCTGATCGGTTCCTGTGAGTTTGATGATCTCTTCTGCAAAATCGAGCAGGGATATTTCATCGGGGTTGCCCACGTTCACGGGGTAAACATGGTCGCTCATCAGCAGGCGGTAAATGCCTTCCACGAGATCATCCACGTAACAGAAAGAACGCGTTTGGGAACCGTCGCCGAAAACAGTGAGGTCTTCCCCTCTTAGTGCCTGTCCGATAAATGCGGGCAGTGCGCGTCCGTCGTTGAGGCGCATCCTTGGGCCATAAGTATTGAAAATGCGGACGATCCTGGTTTCCACGTTATGGAAAGTGTGGTACGCCATGGTGATGGATTCCATAAAGCGTTTGGCTTCATCGTACACACCACGTGGACCAACAGGGTTTACGTTGCCCCAGTATTCTTCCGTTTGCGGGTGCACCAGTGGGTCGCCATACACTTCAGAGGTGGAGGCTACCAGCATGCGTGCGCCTTTTGCTTTGGCGAGTCCTAAACAGTTGTGTGTACCCAGCGCGCCTACTTTCAGTGTTTGAATAGGTATTTTAAGGTAGTCGATCGGGCTGGCGGGGGAGGCAAAGTGAAGGATGTAGTCCAGTTTCCCGGGTACATGAATGAATTTACTCACATCGTGGTGGTAGAATTCAAAGTCTTCTCTTTTGAACAGGTGCTCAATGTTGGCGAGGTCACCTGTGATCAGGTTGTCCATACCAATTACATAGAATCCTTCTTTAATAAACCTGTCGCAAAGGTGTGAACCGAGAAATCCGGCCGCCCCGGTAATGAGTACACGTTTTTTTTCCATGGTATTTATTTAGGGGCGTCCAATGCTTTCGTAGTGGAATCCTAGTTTTTTTACAGAGTCGGTTTCGAAGAGGTTACGTCCGTCGAAAATCACTTTGTTGTTGAGGGAAGAAACGATTTTCAGGAAATCGGGTGTTCTGAATTCGTTCCATTCCGTAGCGATGATGAGTGCGTCGGCATTTTCAAGTGCATCATACTGGCTCTCCGCGTAGTTGATTTTATCGCCTACAACAGATTTCACATTCTTCATGGCTTCGGGATCGTAAGCAGTGATCGTGGCACCTTTTGCGGTAAGCGCTTCGATCATGTACAGTGCTGGTGCTTCGCGGATATCGTCTGTATTAGGTTTGAAAGCAAGGCCCCACAGTGCGAAATGTTTTCCTTGAAGATCGCCATTGAAATACTTTTCAATTTTCGGCATGAGGTGCAGTTTTTGCTTCTCATTCACGTCCATTACCGCATTCAGAATCTGGAAATCATAATCCACTTCAGTGGAGGATTTCACGAGTGCCTGCACATCTTTGGGGAAGCAGGATCCGCCATAGCCGATACCGGGGAACAGGAATCTTTTCCCGATCCTTTCGTCGCTGCCTATTCCTTTTCTTACCATATCCACATCTGCACCGAGGCGTTCGCAAAGTTGCGCGATCTCGTTCATGAAGGATATTTTGGTGGCGAGGAAGGAGTTGGCTGCATACTTAGTCAACTCAGCGGACCTTTCATCCATAAAATAAATGGGGTTACCGGAGCGCACGAATGGCGCGTACAATTCGCCCATTAATTTGCGTGCCCTGTCTGAGTTGGTGCCGATCACCACGCGATCGGGTTTCATGAAATCATCTACGGCTACACCTTCCCGAAGGAATTCCGGGTTGGAAACCACATCAAATTCGCCACTGTAATTCTTCCTTACGGCGGCGGCTACTTTTTCGGCTGTACCTACGGGTACGGTACTTTTATCAATGATTACTTTGTAATCTTTCAACAGTTTGCCCAGGTCTTCGGAAACCCCTAGGATGTATTTCAGGTCAGCGGAACCATCCTCTCCGGGAGGTGTGGGGAGGGCCAGGAAAATGATCTGGGCATCCTCAATGCCTTCAGCCAGGTTGGTGGTGAAGCGGAGTCTTTCTTCTTTCAGGTTACGCAGGAATAGTTTTTCAAGTCCTGGTTCATAAATAGTGATCTCTCCACCGGAGAGTTTTTCAACTTTCCTGGCGTCAATATCAACACAGGTCACGTTATTTCCGGTTTCGGCGAAACAGGTTCCTGTTACCAGGCCTACATAGCCTGTACCTACGACTGCGATGTTCATTTGGTTAATGGTTTGTTTTAAGAAGTATGACGGGTCATTGTTTGTTTAGAAATTCGATTATATGTCCGGTGATCCATTTCAATTGTTGCTCATCCAGTTCAGTATGCATCGGCAATGATATCACCCTTTCTGTAAGCCAGTCGGTCACAGGCAAATTGTATGCCTCACCTCCGAATGCCGCAAACATTTGTTGTTTGTGCGCGGGTACCGGGTAATAGATCATGGACGGCACCTGGTTTTCGGCCAGGTACTGGTTCAACGCATTCCTCACTTCCGCCGGATTTTCCAGTTGGTCGAGCACAATCGTATATTGATGGAACACATGGCTGCTGTAGGCGGCCTGGTAAGGTGTCCTGATATGTGGGTGCCCTGCAAAAGCCGCATTATAGAAGGCTGCTGCTTTCTGCCTGGCGGCGGTATATTCATCCAGTTTCGTGAGTTTCACATTCAGCACGGCAGCCTGGAGCGCGTCGAGCCTGGAGTTACAACCCACCATATCATGGTAATACCTTCTGCTTTGCCCATGATTGGCGATCATGCGCATGCGGTTGGCTAACGCTTCATCCCGCGTAAAAATTGCACCACCATCTCCAAAACAACCCAGATTTTTGGAGGGGAAGAAAGAAGTTGTGCCGATCGTACCCATGGTGCCGGTCTTTAAACTGGTACCGTCTTCAAATGTATATTCAGCCCCTATTGCCTGGGCATTGTCTTCTATAACATATAATCCATGCTCCTTTGCGATTTGCAAAATCTCCTGCATAGGCGCTGATTGTCCGTACAGATGCACTGGTACAATAGCTTTGGTGCGCGGCGTAATAGCTGCTTTTATGGCGGCGGGATCAATGCAGAAAGTCTTGGGGTCTACTTCCACGAAAACGGGCTTCAGTTTCAGGAGCGCAATTACTTCAGTGGTGGCCACATAAGTAAAAGAAGGTGTGATTACTTCGTCTCCGGGCTGAAGATCCAGTGCCATCATAGCGATCTGAAGGGCATCGGTGCCGTTTGCGCAGGGGATAACGTATGGAACGGAGAGATAGCCGGAAAGGTTGGTGGTGAATTCCTGCACCTGTTTTCCTCCGATAAAAGCGGTGTTTTCGATCACATCTTTTATGTTCGCGTCCACTTCCTCCTTAATTTTCAGGTACTGCTGCTTCAGGTCAACCATCTGTATCGGCCTCATTTCCATGTATTATCTTCTTTTTGAATGCCAGCAAATTTAATAAAATATGGTTAGGGTCAAAGTTTGGGTATAGATTTGCAATAAATTAATGTAACCGTGTCTCTCTTTCTTTACAGGATATTTTTGTGGTTGTACGTGCTGGGCGTGAGGATTGCCGCACTGAAAAGTCCGAAAGCCAGGCTTTGGCTGGCCGGAAGGAAGAACAGCCGTGCGCGGATAAAGGAAATTGGCGCTTCGCTGAAAAAAGGGAGCGGTCCCGTGATCTGGATGCACTGCGCTTCGCTGGGCGAATTTGAACAGGGAAGACCGTTACTGGAGGCGTTGAAGCAGAAAGACCCCACCTGCCGCATTGTGCTGAGTTTTTTCTCTCCTTCAGGGTATGAAATCAGGAAGAACTATGAATTGGCGGAACATGTTACCTATCTTCCCATGGATGGCCCCGGTATCGCTAAGTTATGGCTGAAAGAAATTGAACCCAGCCTGGTGGTATTCGTGAAATATGAGTTCTGGTATTTTTACCTTACCGCGGTAAAGAAACGAAACATCCCTCTGCTGCTGGTTTCCGGTCAATTCAGGGAAGATCAGCCTTTCTTCCGGTGGTATGGCGACCTGCACCGCTATATGCTCGATTGTTTCACCCATCTTTTTGTGCAATCCCAGGAAAGTGCCGATCTGCTTATAAAGAATAGGTTCAAACACGTTTCCGTTACCGGAGATACGCGCTTCGACCGGGTAATCGCCATCGCAGAACAGAACGGCGACCTGCCCGTGATAGCACATTTCTGTGGAAATCATCCCGTGCTTGTGGCCGGCAGCACCTGGACGGAAGATGAAGAGGAATTGGACCATTACGCTAAAATCCACCCGGAAATCAGGTTCATCATCGCGCCACACGAAGTGGACCACGATAATATTTCAGATGTGGAAACACTTTTCCCGGCCAGTATCCGCTATTCTGAACTCAGCCGTTTGCTTGGGATTCAGCCTCACCAGACTGCCGTTGTACCAGAATGGACGCCGCCCGCCAATGGTGAAGTTGCTTTGAAAGAGAAGTTTGAAAAAGCCAATACGCTGATCATAGATAATATAGGTATGCTCTCAAGGTTGTACCGTTATGCCGATGTAACCTATGTGGGTGGCGGATTTGGCAGCAACGGACTGCACAATATCCTGGAAGCTGCGGTGTATGGTAAACCGGTACTTTTTGGACCCTATCACGAGAAATACCCGGAAGCGGTGGGCATGGTGGATGCGGGAGGGGCTATTCCTGTAGAAAATGCACTGGATGCAGAAAAGAAGTTGGATGTACTTTTCGGTGATGTTTCAGCAAGAGAGAAAGCTGGAGCCGCTGCGAAGCAATTTATTTATGCCAGCAAAGGAGCTACTGCGCTAATTATGCGTTACATAGAAGAGAAACGTCTTTTCACCAACTGGTAGAACTGCTTCACCATAGGATGGTGCTCGTCCCAACCCAGTTTTATCTTCAGTTCCCGCTCCATCCAATAAGCTGCTTCTGGGTAGATGTGAAAGTTATTGATCGTTTTAAGCGATCTTTCATACATGCTTTCATCTCCACGGAACAATTCGCTGATGAAGGCGAACCTGTCGTTGATGCCGATGGCTTTTTTCAGGTCGCGAACCGGGCTTTCCGTAAGCACCATACCGAGTTCGGTCTGGTGGGAGGGGCGAAGTTTTTCATTCAGCGATTCTACCCTTGCGGCGATGATGTCATTCAGCTCTGCCGCTTCTTTCTGGTGTGAAAGCGTGGGCACATCAAGAATAGGATCATAAGGGGGAATGGTATGGTAAATTGGTTCCGGAGATGGTTCTTCCTCCTGCGCTTCAACTTCTGCCTCAGGCTCGGGCATCGAATATACAATACCGTTTACCTGTTCTTCCTCAGGAACAGTTACAGGTGCTGGCGGTGGCGTTTCCACCACAATAGCCACTTCTGTCACCGGAGTTGGTGCAGGGGTTTCTTCTTTTACCGGTTCAATAAGGCCTGATCCATTAGCAATGATATGTTCTTCAGGAGCCAATACATTTTCCGGAACTGCTTCAACTACCGGCTGAGGTTCAGGAACAGGAGCCGGGTCGTAAGCCGGGCGCATATTCATACCCGCGGGCAAAACTACTGCTATCTTGCTGCGTACCTGTGCAGGTGCTACAGGCGCGGAAGCCAGTTCCTGCTGTATCATCTGAACGGTTACCTGCAACTGCTCCTTAGAAGCCTGTTGCGTGTATTGTTCCTGTAATTTGCTAATCAGAATACCTAATCTTTCCATTGGATTACGGTACTTTTGCGGGTTAGTAACGAATAAAATTAAAGTTACAAACAGTTTGCCAATTAAATCAAGCAAATCAAGATGTTTATAGAACCGAACCTGAATGGCGGTCGCAGCGGATGGATAGAAGTCATCTGTGGCTCTATGTTCTCCGGTAAAACGGAAGAATTGATCCGGCGTTTAAAAAGAGTTAAAATTGCCAATCAGTCGGTAGAAATTTTTAAACCTTCCATCGATACCCGTTACCATGCGGAGCATATCGTTTCTCACAACGAGAACACCATTGCTTCCACGCCCATCGATAATTCCCAGAAAATATTACTGCTCGCCCAGGGCGTAGATGTCATCGGTATTGATGAAGCCCAGTTCTTCGACGATCAGTTGCCAGATGTATGCGATAAACTTGCCGCCTCCGGCGCCCGCGTAATTGTTGCCGGACTGGATATGGATTTCAAAGGGCGCCCCTTCGGGCAGATGCCTTTCCTGCTGGCTCGCGCCGATTATATTACGAAACTACACGCCATTTGCGTGAAATGCGGGAACATGGCGAGTTATTCTTACCGGAAAACTGCTGATGAAGGGCAGGTAGTGCTGGGGGAGAAGGATCTGTACGAACCGAGGTGCAGGCGTTGCTGGGAAGGGGGGTAGTTTTCACGCAGGCCTTTGGGGGGCGTCGCTTATGGGTATTGAGTTTTTCGGTTCACGCAAAGACGCAAGGGAGCAACGACGCAAAGCCTTGATTTTGTTAGAGACGGTTGCTTTGAACGTTTAGTTTTTGTTTCTCGCAACTGCTTCGTGCCTCGCAGGCGCAGAGGCGCAACGTGGCTGTTGTATTGCGGAAAGGTAGTTTTGTTGGGAACGATTATTTCGGTCCGTTAATTTATGGGGAGCCTATATGTGGTTATTAATGCCATACTACTCCGGGAAAATGAATAATAATGCTCATCGCAAATAAGGAATAACAAACTGAATCAGGGTCTGACGTTGCGCCTCTGCGCCTTTGCGAGAAATTCCCCACTAACCAGCAGCACTACAACCACCCCTTGCGTCTGCGAGGCTGTGAAGAACAAAGCAATCGCGTGAAACGTCCAAAATTCAAAAATCTCCCCCATCTTTGCGCGAAAATCACCCATCAACTCCCTCAAACACATATCGGCCCT
>CAMLPA010000180.1 GCA_946481605.1 uncultured Flavihumibacter sp.
ATGGGCGCTTTGTTCTTTTGCCGGGAAAAGGGGTGCCATACAAACCGGGCATCAGCTTCCAGAAGGTGTTCCATCCGGCAAAAATAGGGGAATGCAACAAAAACAGACCGGTGCTGCAACGGTTTGGATACCTTTGCGGTCAATAGCGGCAGAAATAATGAACGAGCACGCCAAAATGGTTAAAGAATGCCTGCAGGGAAACCCGGCGGCGCAGCGGCAGTTGTATGAAACTTTTGCCGGACCCATGCTGGGCGTGTGTTACCGTTATACCAAGTCAATGACCGACGCGGAAGACATATTGCAGGAAGGATTTGTGAAAGTGTACCGCCACCTGGAGCAATACAAATCGGAAGGTGAACTCGGCGCCTGGATCCGCCGCATTATGGTGAATACCGCCCTCAATTACCTGAAAAAAAGCAAAAAATACCAATACGATCTTTCCTACGAGGAATTGAACCTGCACCCCGTTTCGTACGACCATCCCACCGTTAAACTTCATGCGAAGGAACTGGCGGAACTGGTACGGCAACTGCCTACGGGGTATCAAACCGTGTTCAACCTCCACGCCGTGGAAGGATATACGCATGTAGAGATCGGCGCGATGCTGGGCATCAGTGAAACAACTTCACGTTCACAATATTCCCGGGCACGCGCGTTGCTCATTACATGGCTGGAAAAATATTCAATGGAATCTAAACCCCGCTCGTATGCAGGAAAATGAATTTGAGCAACAGGTGCGGCATCAGCTGGAGCAACTTCAGTTCAAACCTTCCGATGAAGTTTGGCTGAAAGTGGAACAGGAAATCCGTTCCCGGAAGAGAAGAAGGATCATGTTCTGGATACCCGCTGCCGCAGCCATGCTGGCGCTGAGTTTCGGCGCCTGGTGGTTCATTGGGAAAGAAGATGGCGCCGGACAGCAAGCCGGTATCGCTGAAACGCAGGTAGAACAGCATATCCAGCCAAAGACTGGTACAGAGAAAGGCAATACTGTGAAGGTAACTGATGAAGCATCCGCTGCAACAAATGATCTGGCCGTTGTTCCGGAGGAGAAAAGTGTTGCAGCATCTGAAGGTGTTAGTGCCGAGGATAAAGGCTCTTCAGGAAAAACGGATGTTCCTTCAGCCGGAAAAAAGAAGCAACGGCTTTATCCTGAAAATTCACCCGGTAACGCGCTCGCGGCAGGGAGGAAAGATGCGGATAAAAAGGCTTCTTCCATTAAGGAACTGCTGGAAAATAAAATACCCAATAGCGCCATTGTTTACAATAGACCCGCTGATGGGAACGCCGGAAAACAGGTTCAAGCTATATCCGGGATTACAGGAACCGAAATCGCTTCATTGCAACATGCGAAAATTAATGCCGATGAGTTGATTGTTACACATAAAAACATTTCAGCGCCATTGATCATAAATGGGGCCACACCAACACAAATATTTAAGACTACGCTCCAGGGGAGATTGGTTTCACTTGTATTGCCTTATTCAAAACAAACAAAGTGGACCTACGGCATTACCGCCTCCGGCGGAGCTTCCTGGCCCGTGTACAACGGTGCAGCCGCAGAAAAGAACTTAGTTGCTGATAACACATTCGCCGGAAGCGTTGGACTGGCACCCATTATGCGGCCCACGCTTGTTGCCCCTATGGCGCCAATTGGCGTACGTCCCGCTGCTGAACCCGGTGCCGCATTCAGCTTTACCGCAGGTATATACGGGGGGCGTGAATGGAAAGGCAAATACGGCGTAAAACTGGGTGCACAATACACACAGTTGAATACCGAATACAAAGTGGGCGACTATGTAAGTTATGCCGGACAGGTGAACCTGGCCGGCGTGAACGCTCCACTCAGAAGCTACTACCAGAACGGTACCGCATATAATTATACCAGCAATTACCATTTCCTGGAACTCCCGGTAGAAGGCTCTTATACACTTAATTCCCGGTCTCGTATGCCCGTGTCCGTTATAGCGGGAGGAACGTTGAGCTACCTGATGAAAACGGACGGACTCCATTATGATAAATTAAACGGCATTTATTACGAAGACATCAGTCTCTATAATCGCACACAGGTTTCCCTGCAAACAGGGGTTTCCGTTAAACTATTGGAACGCGGTAAGCAGAGCCTTAACGCCGGACCGGTATTCAGGTACAGCCTTACGCCGAACAGGGATAAAGAAATGTTCCAGCAGGAGCATTTAACCTATCTCGGTTTGCGTGTTGCTTTCGGTTTGCGTTGATGAACCGGTAATAAACCGGAGGTTCCTTTGTATGCCCGCGTGTTTGCTTCTTTTCAGGGGGGAATGTTTGAATATCTTTTTGAACGCGTCTTCTGTGAGGTCAAGCCAGGCTTCCGTAGAGAACTTTGCGATCTCCGGAATGGGTTCAAATGCCGGTTCGGTGTGAGGAGTGGAAAATCTATTCCATGGACATACTTCCTGGCAGGTATCGCATCCGAACATCCAGTTCTCGAAGTTGCCCGCGTTGCCGGGGATGAGCTGGTCCTTCAATTCAATCGTGTAATAGGAAATACATTTGCTGCCATCTACGGTTTTGTCGGGGAGAATGGCTTCGGTAGGACATTCATCAATGCACCTGGTGCAGGTGCCGCAATAATCCTTCGCATAAGGATCATCGTAATCAAGTTCAAGGTCCGTAATCAGTGTGGCGATAAAAAAGTAAGACCCGCTTTGTTTGCTGATGATGTTGCCGTTCTTTCCGATCCAGCCCAGTCCTGAACGCAGCGCCCAGCTTCTTTCCAGCACCGGCGCGGAATCCACGAATCCTCTTCCCTGCACTTCTCCGATATTATTCCGCATAAGGCCTAACAACTGGTTCAGTTGCGCCCTGATCACTTCGTGGTAATCGGCACCATAGGCGTAACGGGAAATTTTCGGTCCATCAGTTTCCTGGGGCTTTTCAGGATAATAATTTTTCAGCAGAGTAATCACGGATTTTGCGCCCGGAACAAGTTTCCGTGGATCGATTCTTAAATCGAAATGGTTCTCCATGTACTGCATTGTACCATGGAAGCCTTTGTGGAGCCACTGCTCAAGTCTTCGCGCATCTTCATCCAACATGGTAGCGCGTGCGATCCCGCAATAACTAAAACCCAGTTCCCTAGCGTATTGTTTTACCAGTGCGGTATTGTGGCGGGTATTTGAATCAACGGGCATGTTGTTAAAGACTGCTTTCCACCGCGGCACGCAGTTGTTCAAAGAAATCACGTTTCTGTTCCATCAGTCCGCCGCCTTTTGCGATGAGTATACACGCGTATTTTTTTTCACGGTTTATCCAGGGCCAGGTGCCGGTAAAGGAAGGGCAACTTACGATGGTGCCATTGCCCGCGTTGTCGCGTTCATGCACGAAACAGCCGAATCCATAAGCAAAATCGCGCATGGCCGCGGGAATATACACGATCTTCGCATCGCCGAGTTGTGATTTCAGCATCTCGTCAACAGATTCCTTGCTGAGTACTTGTTTGTCTTCGAATTTGCCTTCGTTCATCAGCATAGAGAGGAAATTGATGTAATCCTGCGGTGAAGATTTTGCCCCCTCCGCCGGATCTATAGCACCGCCGGTATCATTATTAAAGTTGGTGCCACGCATTTTGAGCGGACGGGTGATCTTTTCCTGTACCAGGCGATCAAAACCTTTTTTGGTGACTACTTCGGCAATCCTTGCTGCGATGCTGATACCAATATCGCCGTAATGAAAGGCTTCACCTGGTTTCTGGAGAATCTCCCTTGCAGCGAAAGCGTTTACTGCCGCTTCAAGGTTTTCGTACTTTTTCTTCTTCAGCAAGCCAAGCCCCAATGTACCTTCTGTACCAGTTGTATTGTTCAGGCAATGGCGAACCGTAATATAATTCTTGAGGTATTTGCTGAATATGGGAAGGTACTGTGCTATGGGCGCATCCAGATCAATCTTACCTTCTTCCACCAGTTTCATAATAACGGCGGCGCTGATCCATCTTCCCGCGGCATCAATAGGTACCTGCGTTTTGGGCGTGTATTCACCGATCGCTTTCTGGTGCACCACCTTCCCATCTTTCCATACCATCAGCACGGCATTGTTGCCCAGGGCTTTCTTGTTTTTATCAAGCAGTGCATCTGCTTCATCGAAACCGGATTGCGCTTCCACAAACTGAAATAATAGCATGAAAACCGCTGTGGTACTGAATAAACGGCAGATGGAACGAAAGATTGCTGACATAAATTCGCCTGTTTTGCTTTGGATTGGAAATTGCAAATGAAGTTAAAGTTATAAAATGGTTTGAGCCATTGGAAAAACAACTTAACAAAAAAATATGAACCTCAACAATTTTACCATCAAGGCACAGGAAATACTCCAGAAAGCGCAGCAACTCGCGTTTGGGTACGGCAATGTGAACATTGAAACCGACCACTTGTTGCTGGCTTTGCTGAAAGAAGAGGATTCGCCTGTTGAATACTTATTGAAGAAGAACAACGTGAACACCACGTTTGTTGCCACTAAACTGGAAGAAGCCGTTAACAAATTACCGAAAGCATCCGGCACAGATCCCGCGCAGAATATTAGTCGGGATGCGAATAATGTGTTGTTGCGCGCAGGTACCGTACTGAAAACTTTTGGTGATGAATTCGTGAGCCCGGAGCATATCCTGCTCGCGGTGGTACAAGGCAACGACAATACTTCCAAATTGCTGAAAGATGCTGGCCTTACAGAGAAAGGACTTATTGCCGCCATCAAAGACCTCAAAAAAGGAGATACGGTACAGTCGGCCACCCAAACCACCCAATTTAACGCACTCAATAAATACGCGCGTAACCTCAACGAGATGGCGCGCCAGGGCAAACTGGACCCCGTGATCGGTAGGGATGAAGAAATCCGCAGAACATTGCATATCCTTTCCCGCAGGTCAAAGAACAACCCGATACTGGTAGGTGAACCCGGTGTGGGTAAAACCGCTATCGCGGAAGGACTTGCTATGCGTATCGTGAACGGTGATGTGCCGGAGAACCTGAAATCTAAAATAATCTTCGCGCTGGATATGGGGCAACTCATTGCAGGCGCTAAATATAAAGGTGAGTTTGAAGAGCGGTTGAAAGGAGTGGTGAAGGAAGTAAGTACCAGTGAAGGAGAGATCATTCTTTTCATTGATGAAATTCATACCCTGGTAGGTGCAGGTGGAGGAGATGGCGCTATGGACGCTGCCAATATCCTGAAACCCGCGCTTGCCCGGGGTGAATTGAGGGCCATAGGCGCCACTACATTGAATGAGTACCAGAAGTATTTCGAGAAAGATAAGGCGCTGGAACGCCGTTTCCAGAAAGTGATGATTGAAGAGCCCGGTGTGGAAGACGCCATCTCTATTCTGCGCGGCATCAAGGATAAATATGAAACGCACCACCATGTGCGCATCAAAGACGAAGCCATCATCGCCGCGGTAGAACTTTCACACCGTTACATCACCGATCGTTTTCTTCCCGACAAGGCGATCGATCTGATTGATGAAAGCGCTGCGAAACTTCGCCTCGAAATGAATTCAATGCCGGAAGAGCTGGATAAACTCGAAAGGCAGATTCGTCAACTCGAGATTGAAAGAGAGGCCATCAAGCGGGAAAATGATGAAGATAAACTGAAGGAACTCGCCGTAGAGATCGGTAACCTTTCCGTTGAACGGGACACGCTGAAAGCCAAATGGCAGCAAGAAAAAGAATTGGTGGAGAAAGTACAGAATGGAAAAGCGGAGATCGAGCAATTAAAACTTGCCGCGGAAAAAGCGGAGCGGGAAGGCGATTATGGAAAAGTGGCTGAAATCCGTTACGGAAAAATCAAAGAGAAAGAAAAAGATATTGAGGAAACCGCGAAGGAACTCTCTGCGATCAGTGAAAATTCCCGCCTTATGAAAGAAGAAGTGGATGCGGAAGATATTGCTGAAAATGTGGCGAAAGCGACCGGAATTCCCGTTTCCAAAATGATGCAGAGCGAGCGCGAGAAACTTTTGCACCTGGAAGAAGAACTGCACAAAAGGGTAGTGGGGCAGGAAGAAGCGATCACTGCCGTGGCGGATGCGATCAGGAGAAGTCGTGCCGGATTACAGGATCCTCGCAAGCCGATTGGTTCATTCATTTTCCTCGGCACAACGGGTGTAGGTAAAACCGAACTGGCCAAGGCCCTGGCGGAATACCTCTTCGACGATGAGCAGATGATGACCCGCATCGACATGAGTGAATACCAGGAAAAACATACCGTGAGCCGCCTCGTGGGCGCGCCTCCGGGATATGTGGGCTACGATGAAGGTGGTCAGTTAACTGAGGCTGTACGCAGAAAACCTTACAGCGTCGTGCTGCTGGATGAAATCGAAAAAGCACACCCTGATGTTTGGAACGTATTGCTCCAGGTGCTGGATGATGGTCGCTTAACAGACAACAAAGGACGTGTGGTGAATTTCAGAAACACGATCATCATCATGACCACGAACATGGGCAGCCATCTCATCCAGGAAGCATTTGAACACATCACGGAAGAGAACCATGAAGAAGTGGTGGATAAAACGAAGAACGACGTGATGGCCCTGCTGAAGCAGACTGTTCGTCCGGAGTTCCTGAACCGTGTGGACGAGATCATTATGTTCCAGCCCTTGCTGAAGAAGCAGATCCGCGGCGTGATACGCATCCAGCTCAACCAGTTGCAGGACCTCGTGGCGCAGAGTGGTATCCATCTTTCATTCAGTGATTACCTGGTGGATTTTCT
>CAMLPA010000181.1 GCA_946481605.1 uncultured Flavihumibacter sp.
ACATTGCTCACCCTTTCAGGAGCGGGCTTGGGCGATATCCGCAGCATTGTATTCGACAACCAGGATGTACCCACCATGGTGCAACCCACACTGAATACAGAAAAGAACATTCTTTTCCGCGTGCCCGACACAGCTTTCGGCGGCCCGCAAAACATCATTCTCACCAACAGTGCGGGTAAAACACTGTCGGTTCCATTCAATGTAATCGCGCTGCCCAGTGTTTCGGACGTTTCCAATTACAACTTCACTGCAGGCACCAGGCTCACACTTACCGGCAACAACCTTGATGATGTTTCTACAGTAATCATTACAGGTACCACTGATGCTGCTACCATTGTTTCCAAATCCAGGAAAACAATGGTGATAGATATGCCTGCTACCAATGTGAACCGCGGTACGCTTGACATTACGAACGCCTCCGGAAAAATCACCACCACACAGGAATTCGTGAACGTCGACAAGGCCCTGCTCATTTTCACCGACGCGTACGGTCCTGATTTCAGCGACAACTCCTGGGGCGACGGCGGATTTATCTCTACCACCGAATTCAAATCAGGCACCAAATCCGTTGCTAAAACCTACGCCAAAGGTAACTGGCACCTGATCGGATTCGCCAACTGGTGGCCGCGCGTGGCCTATTCACCCGACTACAAATACCTGAGCTTCTGGGTAAAAGGCGCTTCTGCGGACCATAGCCTGTATGTTTATTCGCTGCAACAGGATCCCGACAAAGACAACGAATCACTCGGTTACAAGGTGGACATTCCTGCCAATACCTGGAAATACTTCAAGATACCACTCACGGAAGCGAAACTCTGGGGCGCAACACCTTCCGGGACTTTCTCTGTACTCCGGTTCAGGATACATGGCCCGGATAACGCGAATGAAACGTTCCATTTCGATGACATCATGCTCGTAAAATAGCGTTCAGAAAGGATAAAATAACTGACCACATCGCTATCGCTTTACAAAAGGAGCGAACTAAATTTGGAGAAATTCTGAAGATGAAAAAACTACTGCTATTGGCGTTGCTGCTGGCCGGCATTGCTTCCGTGGAGGCACAGTTCGTAACGGTGCGTAACCATCAGTTTATATTGAACGGTCAGCCCTATTATTATATCGGCACCAATTACTGGTACGGATCTTTACTTCCGCTGGAAAAAGATTTGGATAGAGGTATCAACCGCCTCAGGCGGGAACTGGATCAGCTAAAAGCCCTGGGCGTAACAAATTTGCGGGTACTGGCAGGTGCTGAAGGAGAAGGACTGGTGCAGGGCGTAGAACGTGTGGGCCCGGCGCTGCAACCGGAGAAAGGAAAATTTAATGAAGGTGTGTTAAAAGGACTGGATGTATTGCTGGTGGAAATGAAGAAAAGAAATATGAAGGCCATCGTTTTCTTCAGCAACAACTGGGAGTGGAGCGGTGGATTTATCCAATACCTGCGGTGGAACAACGTGATAAGCGAAGAAACTTTCCGCAAAAAACTGGACTGGGATGAACTTCGCGATGTGGTGAGTAAATTCTATTCCTGTGCACCCTGCCTGGAGGATTACAACAAACACATGAACGTGGTGCTGAACCATACCAACCACCTTACCGGTAAAAAATATACGGAAGACCCCACCATTATGGCCTGGGAACTCGCCAACGAACCGCGCCCCATGCGTCCTGTAGCCAACGAAGCTTACGCGAAGTGGATCGCCGACGTTTCAGCCGCCATCAAAAAGAAAGCGCCGAAACAACTGGTGACCCTGGGCCACGAAGGCACCATTGGTACAGCAGATGACGCCTTGTATGAACGGATTCACCTGGATAAGAATGTGGATTACCTCACCATACATATCTGGCCCAAAAACTGGGGATGGTTCACGCACACAGATTCTACAGAGCAGGTAAAGAACGCCTATAAACTTAGCGCGGAATACGTGGAGAAGCACGTGCAACTGGCGCGAAAACTGAAGAAACCCCTGGTGATAGAAGAATTCGGCTGGAACCGCGATGGTATGGTCTATTCCCACAAAGCGGCTACTGCTACCCGTGATGAATACTACCGCCAGATCTTTTCCGAGTGGTTAAAACACAAACAAGCCGGCGATGTAATTGCCGGTGCGAATTTCTGGGCCTACGGCGGAGATGCACGTCCCATTCCCGGACAGGATTTCAAGAAGAAAGGCGATGAATGGATGGGCGATCCACCCATGGAGCAGCAGGGATTGTATTCCGTTTTCTCGTCAGACAGTTCAACGTTAAAACTCATCCGGTCGTTCACCAGGCCAGTAACCGTCCAGCGTTAAACCCGCATGAAACTCCAACCCATAGACCTTGCCATCGTTGTTTCTTACCTCGCCCTGATGGTCATGATCGGCTGGCTCATGCGCAAGCGTGCCCGCGTGAACAAAGAGAGCTACCTTATGGGCGGAAAAAAACTGCCCTGGTACATGCTGGGTTTGAGCGACGCGTCAGATATGTTCGACATCAGCGGCACCATGTGGATGGTGGCATTGTGCTTTGTGTACGGCCTGAAAAGCATCTGGATTCCCTGGCTGTGGCCGGTTTTCAACCAGGTGTTCAACATGATGTTCCTGGCCAAATGGCTGCGGCGCTCCAACGCCAATACCGGTGCGGAATGGCTCGCTACCCGCTTCGGCACCAGCGGCAGGGGCGTTCGTGCCTCGCACAACATCACCGTGGTTTTCGCACTGCTCGGCTGCCTCGGCTTCCTGGCGTATGGCTTTATAGGATTAGGGAAATTCATGGAAATATTCATCCCCTGGAACCTGGTATCCGCTTATGTTCCGTTCGAAGTGAGCCCGGGGTATGTACCACATTTCTACGGTATTGTGTTCACCCTCTTCGCGATGTTCTACTCCATATTGGGCGGCATGCACAGCATTGTACTGGGCGACGTGATCAAATACATTATCATGACCGCAGGCTGCATCGTGATCGCCGTCATCGCCATGAAACACCTGCAAGGAAATGAATTGCGTGTACCCGAAGAATGGCGCAACCCATTTTTCGGCTGGGAACTTAACATGGACTGGACCGGCATCATAGCAGACGCGAACAAAAAGATACAGGAAGATGGCTTCGGACTGTTCGGTATTTTCTTTATGATGATGCTGTTCAAAGGAATTTTTGCAAGCCTTGCAGGTCCGGCGCCCAATTACGATATGCAGAAAATACTTTCCACGCGTTCACCCAAAGAAGCATCTAAAATGACGGGATTCGTATCCATCGTATTGCTTCCGATCCGCTATTCCATGGTGATTGGTCTAACGGTATTGGCGCTGCTGTATTTCCCGCAACTGGGCATCTCCTCACCTACCGGTACCGATTTCGAAAGAATACTTCCTGCCGCCATCAACAATTTTCTTCCCGCAGGTTTACTCGGCCTCGTACTTACCGGGTTGCTCGGCGCGTTCATGGGTACTTTCTCCGGAACACTTAACGCGGCGCAGGCGTACATTGTAAACGACATCTACCTAAAATATGTTCATCCGAAGGCGTCCAACAGGCGCATTATCTACATGAATTACCTGATGGGTATTGTAGTGGTAATTGCCGGTATTGTCCTGGGCTTCTTTGCGAAAGATGTGAACAGTATCCTTCAATGGATCGTGGGCGCACTCTACGGTGGTTACATCGCCGCCAACGTGTTGAAATGGTATTGGTGGCGCTTTAACGCGAATGGTTTTTTCTGGGGTATGATGGCGGGCATCGCCGCAGCACTTGTATTCCCGTTGTTGTTCGACGGGCTGCCGCTTTACAAATGGCCGCTGCTCTTCCTCATCTCCATAGCGGGCTGTATCATCGGAACCTACACGGCACCACCTTCCGATGAAAATACACTCAAATCATTCTACAGCACCGTGAAACCATGGGGCTTCTGGAAGCCTGTGCACGATAAAGTAATGGCTGAAAACCCAGACTTCATTCCCAATAAAAGATTCGGTACCGATATGTTCAATGTATTACTCGGTATCATTGCCCAATGTTGCCTCACCTTACTGCCTATGTATATCGTTCTGGGTATGCAGGCACCGCTCTGGACCGTTATCCTCATCCTTGCCGTTATCATCTTTATCCTGAAAAGAACATGGTGGAATAAACTGGAAAACTAAATGTATCACAAGCAAATGAAGTTTTATGAGCGCACATTTTGAAAGCAGGCTGAACATGTTGCACGGGGAGTATGAAAAGCTCATCAACCGCCCCAATGTGAAACAGGAACACGGAAACGGTGTATTTTACAGGTACAGATACCCGGTACTAACGGCGGCGCACACCCCCATTTCCTGGCGGTACGATCTGAACGAAAACAGCAATCCCTTTCTCATGGAACGATTCGGGATCAACGCGGTGTTCAACGCCGGCGCCATAAAATTTGATGGAAAATATATACTGGCCGCCCGTGTGGAAGGTGCCGACCGGAAATCATTCTTCGCCCTGGCAGAAAGTGATAACGGTACAGACAGATTCAGGTTCCGACACTTCCCACTCCTCTTACCGGAAACCGTTCATCCCGATGTGAACGTATACGACATGCGCCTTACACAACATGAAGACGGCTGGATATACGGACTTTTCTGCACTGAACGCCGTGATGCCTCCGCCCCGGTTTCCGACCAGTCGGCGGCTATTGCGCAATGTGGCATCGTCCGCACAAAAGACCTCGAAAACTGGGAACGCCTGCCCGACCTGGTTACGCCTTCAGCACAACAAAGGAATGTGGTGTTGCATCCTGAATACGTTCAGGGCCAGTACGCGTTCTATACCCGTCCTCAGGATGGGTTTATTGAAACTGGAAAAGGTGGAGGAATAGGGTTCGGCCTTTGCGCCGATATTACCGCCCCGCATATCGAAAAGGAAACGGTAATTGATCCCAGGATTTACCACACGGTTTATGAAGCGAAGAACGGACTTGGCCCGGCGCCACTCAAAACCCCAAAAGGATGGCTGCACCTGGCCCACGGTGTACGGCACACCGCTGCCGGCCTTCGGTATGTACTTTACCTCTTCATGACCGCATTAGACGATATTACGAGGATCACACATAAACCGGGCGGGTATTTTATGGCCCCTGAAGGAGAAGAAAGGATTGGAGATGTTTCGAACGTACTGTTCTGTAACGGATGGATTGAAGATGAAGACGGTCGCGTATTGATTTATTACGCCTCCTCTGATACGAGGATGCACGTGGCGGAAACCACGATGCAGCAATTGATAGATTATGTAACGAATACGGAAGAAGATACTTATACAAGTGCAGGTTCGGTTCGATCTGTTTTGAAAATCATTACGGAAAACGAGCACGTATTCAGTAAAAGTATGTTCTAACAGAAGGCATACCGTTTCAGAGCAATGCAATATCCTAATCCTACTATCGTCTACGGGCGACCGAAAAACTATGTAACCATTACTGAACGCGCATGTATAAACGTAAGCGGGTTTGCTGCGTTGTACAAGGAAATGGAGCGTTCCATCAGCGTATCCGGCAAAAGTAAGAGTACACTTAATAATTACGCGCGTCAGTTGGCGCACCTGGCGCTTCATTATGAAACACTTCCTACTGATCTTGATGCGGATCAGGTAATGGATTACCTGCACCAGTTGTTGCAAAACAGATCACTTTCTGTATCCTTCTTTAAATTTACCGTATTCGGCATGCGTTTCGTTTGTAAACTTCGCGGCCTGGAATACAAGCAGTTCGGTCTGCCGGAGATTGAGCGGCCCAAAAAACTACCTGTAGTTTTGAATGGTACCGAGATAAAGCAACTGATGTCGGCCTGCACACAATTAAGGAACAAACTCCTGATCGGACTATTATATGGCTGCGGGCTTCGTTGCAGCGAAGTGCGTCAACTCACCATTGCAGACGCAGACCTTGAGCGCAGGATGTTGCTTGTTCGTCAGGGCAAGGGTAGTAAGGACCGATACGTTCCCCTTGGAAATATGATTGTTCGCGGCATTGCTGCGCACCTGTCAGCCGATAAACCTGTCAAATATCTTTTTGAAGGGAAAACAGGAGACCCCCTCTCGCAACGTGCAACCCAGATGGTCGTAACCCAGGCGGTGAAAAAAGCTGGTATCCATAAACCGATTAGTACGCACACCCTTCGTCATACCTATGCCACGCACCTGCTGGAACAAGGGCTTGATATCGTAACCATTAAATCTTTGCTGGGACATTCGAATATAGAAACCACGATGGTTTACCTTCATATTGCCCGCATTCCGGCGAGAACCGCTTTCAGTCCGCTGGATACACTTTACGACCAGCATTAAGCGCTATTTTCTTCCAAAATCTGCCGGATTTTCACCCCATGCTTTTGTTTCCCATTTCAGAATCGGGTTGGGGTAATCATGCTCCTTTAACCATTTCTCTGCACGTTCCACCATATCGAATAAGACCTTGTTTTTTTCACTTCTGGCATGATTGGTACGGGCCTTTTTTTCTTTCACCCAGCCTATCGCATTTCGGCTATCTGAATAAATGGGAAGCTCAGTTCCATTTTTATGGCACAAAGCCAGGGCGTGTACGATTGCGAGGAACTCAGCGATATTGTTGGTTCCATCTTCAAGGGGTCCCACCCGGAACAATTTTTCTCCGGTTCCTGTATGAACACCCTGGTATTCCACCATTCCTGTAGCGGTATTCCAGGCGCCATCCACTGAGATGCTTTCCT
>CAMLPA010000182.1 GCA_946481605.1 uncultured Flavihumibacter sp.
TCGGATTCTCTTTAAAATCCTTTATCAGCGCATCGATAACGGGGATGGGTGCCAGCGCAACGAGGTCGGTGCTGTTGTTCCAGATGCGGGTAGCGCCGCCATCGTCGGGGAAGTACAGGGCACCGGCTTCGGGATCCATGGCCAGTTTGGGGGAATTGGGGTTGTTGGGATCGTCTCTGTCCGGGGGGGTCAGATTAATTACTGGCTCCCAGGCCATCTGCGGAAGGGTGAACGATTTTACGAGGGTGCCCGGCGATTTTACCTGCATGCCTTCCACTACAAACGGGAAAGAGGGGTTGACGTTGGTAACGGCCTGTTCTCCTTCGGCCACGCCGCGGATATTGCCTGTTTTCACGAAAAGCAAGTTGGCGTTCAGGCTGATGCCCATCTGGTGGGCGTTACTGCTTACGTCAAGTAAGGAAAACGCGTCTGCTTCCAGCCGGTTTCCGGTAACATGGTCGTCCCAGAAAGATTCGTAGGAATTGTCCTTTTGTGTGCGCAGGCGGGCACCTGTAAATACCTCTCCGGAGGTGGCGGTTTGCAGCGTGATCTTTTCTTTCGGCGCATGAGATATTTCAGGATCCAATGGCTTGAAAACATCTCCGATGGGATGTTCGGTTATTTTATCCTTAATCAGATCGGCCACGTTCAGTTTGGACACATTTTTAAACTGCGCCAGTCTTCCGCCGGTATTCAGTTTTACCGTTTTCAACAAGGGGTTCACGGTAACTGCTGCGGGACGAAGTATAGCGGGGTTAATGCGTATAGGCCTGCCCGTGAATATTGGCCTGAAGGGGCGACCAGGTTGTAAAGGTGGTGCTGGTTCTACGGGTGGCGCGGGCTGAACAGGTTCTGGTGTCGGCGTTGGCGTTGGCGTATCCGTTTCGGCCGTGGGCAATTCCAACCAGCCGTGCGCTGGCGGTGTCCCGAAATAAAAATCGGTATCCACCACATCGCCTTCAGATCCAGCCGCATAGCGAACGGTACAGATGAGTGTGGTATGCACCTGCGACATGCTTTGCATCATGGTGGCACCGGCGGCCGTACCGGCTGTTCTTCCGGCGAAGAGCCTGCGCCAGCGCAGCAGGTCGCCCACATAAGGATCAGGTAGAATGGGCAGGTAGCTTTGCAGGCCGAAGAGCAGGAAGAAGTTGGCACGCTGCACTTTTTTATAGGCATCATCCAGTTCGCCGAAGAGCATGAAGCCGGTAACGGGTGAAACGGTAAAAACGGCGTTTTCAAGCGCAATGGCGTGCCAGGTAATTTTGGGTTCTTTGTCTTCCGGTTTTTTGTTGTCCCAGAGTAAATTATCATCGAAGAGGTAGAACAGCTTTCTTGTTTTGTTGGCGCCCAGCACCAGCGCGGAAGCGCGGGAACGCACAGGGAATGGGGAGCTGTCTACTTTTAATGGCCGGTCGGCCTGGATGTCTGCGTCGCAGAAAACGGTCAGCATTTCCTGGTTTTGTTCTGCGGAAACTGCGAGCATGAAGGGCGATGCGTTCAGGAATGAAAGTTCCGCGGTGGATGCGGGCTTTTCTTTTTCCTGCCACAAAACAAGTTCGTGCCTGGCGCCCTGTGCTTCGGCTTTCAGGTCGAGCAGGGAGATCATGGACGGTTCCGCATTGAGCAGCGGTTGCTGCAAACGCAGTTCCTCGTATTGCAAACCATTCCATTTCGCGCGTAATCCTTTTCCCAACTGCAGGATCACCGAACCACCACTCTCTGCCGCAACCGGATTGGCCACCTCTAGTGTGGCAACCGGTAGCCCCCAGTAGGTTTTTTCAATGGGGGCCGAACCTGAAATTTGCGCGAAAGCGCTTTTGCAGGATGTCACTTCAAAGGTGGAGACATCCGCTTTCCAGGGAACCAGTATTTTGCTGATGGCTGCATTGTATTCCAGCGTTATCGCGGCTTGTGTGGTATTGGTAAAAGAGATGGGTTGTCCGTAGAAGGTGCATTTGGCCGCTCCCAAAGCGGTAATGTCCACCTTCGCGTTCTGGTAAACGAAACTGAGTGTTGCGGGAAGCTGGTAAGTCGCGCTCCGGGCATCTTCTCCGAAAGGAGAACCATCTCCCGGAAACGATTCCTGCGTATGGTCGATGGTAAGGTTGAATGTGAGTACGGAAGCGGGGTTCAGCGTAGCCTGGTTGTTTTGTAATACCGGTAGTATGGAAGTTTTGATGCTGCCCGATTTTATTTTCAGTCCAACGAATTTGTCAGTTGGCGCTGAAGGAGAAAGCAACCTGGCGTTGATCCACAAACTGCCGGGATTCAATACATATTCATTCAGCAGTGGTGGGGTTCCTCCTCCTATCGGAATAACCCTTCCCCTTACGGTTGTTTTAAAGAGCAGTACAGGAATACCGCTCATGTACAGTGTTACCAGCTTTTCGATGCGGTACACATCTATCCATATTTCTCTTCCTTCCTGGTTCAGGAATGGCCCGTGTGTTTCAGCGGGTTTGGCGCCCACGGCCCAGTCGGGAATACTTCCTGCTACTTCATACTGTCTTACCGGAACGCTCCGGATGAAGAAGCGGGTTTCAGGGTCCTTGTTTTCTTCCAGGATTTTTTTTGAAATGGAAGAAATCTGTTCAAGGGTCTCCGTTCCTGTCTGCTTCCTGGAATACATATCGGAGCCTGTGAAAAGAAACCGCTCACCCGAATAGGGGATATCTCCTTTTACAACGGAGGCGGCGATGGCCCGCTGCGCCTTTTGCAGCAGTTCCTCCTGCCCCGGTTTTCCGGGTGCGATCTGCAGGGTGATGTTCTCGAGTAACCGTGTGAGTTGGTCCTGTGTCATAGCACGTTGATGTTTTAATGAGCATACGGGTTTACTACGCGATGGAAGGTTCTTTCCAACACGTTCTTATTGCCTGTGAGGGAATAAGGTTTTTAAATGCTACACCTGGAACACGGCACCGGAAGAGGATTCCGGGCTTTCAATGGCACATCAGAAAAATTAACCTGCACGGTTCAGAGAATATTTGTTTGGGGAGGGTGAAGGTAGACGTTTTATGGATAGAAAAAAGAGGAGGGGGTGGTACTTTTAGTGGTATTTTCCTGGAAAGAAGGTTTCACGCGATTGCTTCGTACCCTCGCAACGCACTGCTTCCTGCTTCGTCCCTCGCAGCCTCGCAGAGCGGTTGAGAGGAACTAACTGCGTAATATTTTTCTTAGCAGTACTGGAAACTGCTTGCAGGATATTAATATGCCATACCCAGCACCAGTTTATCACCGGAATCATCTACTTCGAACAACCTTGGAATCCTGATGTACCTTCCATTTTCACCTTCCCTGTGGCTGTGCACAGACATCAGCAGTTTCCCTTCGAATGTGCGGAACATCATACCATGCCCGAAGTTTGGCGGCGTGAAAGGCTTTTCCTCATGTATCCACGGTCCATCCAGTTTTCCGCTTGCGGAATAGGCCAGGCCTTGTGTGTACACATTAAAAATCCAGCTTGTCCATAGCATACCGAGTTTCCCGGTTTTGGTACGGAACAGCCAGGGGCCATCGGTTACTTTGTTGGGGATGGTGTCGCCGTTATCATTGCGTTCCCGGCTCCAGGGGGCGGTGCTGGCTTTAAAGAGCAGGGTGCTTTTGCCGACTGAACCGCTCAGGTCGGACTTCAGTTCAATTTTTTCAATGGTGCCGTCCCAGTTCTGCAGCCATTCATAGCAGTACACGAGGTAAGGCTTCCCGTTTTCCACCCACAATGTGCCATCCAGTGTAGGCATTTCAGCGGGAAGATAAGTAGGGTCCTTCATCGGCAGATAGGGTCCTTCCGGACGATCACTCACCAGGATATGGCAGGCGCGCCTTTCAATTACATTGCCTTTCACGGTATCAATCTTTACATCTCTGTTGGTGAACGTGGCGAAGTAATAATACTTTCCATTATAAGCGTGAATTTCGGCCGCCCATATCATGGGGTTTGGACCCATCCAGGAACCAGGATCTGTTTTTACCACATTGAACGGGCCTGTCCATTTTTTCAGGTCCTTGCTTTTCCACAACATACCGCCGGTGCCGGTCATGTAGTAGGTGGAAGATTTGTTATCGGCAAGTATAAAGGGGTCACTGAGGCGGATGGAATCGAGCGGGATATCTGTTCTTATGCGGTTTTGAGCGAATATAGCGGCGCTGGAAAAAATAGCAAGTAGTAGAATTAACTGTTTCATTAATTAATTTTTGAAGGGCGTTTCCCGAAAATTTCTACTTAAAACATTCGGCACAATGTAACGAATGTAGCTAAAGTCTTTACCACAAATAAAGCCATCCCGTAAATAACGCAAGTTGAGAAAAATAGAAATTCTATTCTACAAAACCCAGCCTGCCAGCACCAAACCAACGCCTTGCGTCCTTGCTTCATTGCGTCTTCGCGTGAAAACACCAATTCTCCCAGACACGAATTCTTCCCATTCAAACGTATATTTAAAATACGCCAATGGCCCTTATCGCTTCAAAACCAGCGAAAACACGGCTACATGGCAAAAGATTGCACAGTTTGACCATATTAATTTTGAAAGCATGAAGAAAAATCGCCTGCTGAAACATTGTTTTATTTTAGCAAATCTTTCATTTTTATTTGCAACTTCCCTGGTTGCGCAGCAACGAAATACACTCACTTTATGGTACGATAAACCCGCCAACAAATGGGTGGAAGCGCTTCCCGTAGGAAACGGTCGCATCGGCGGCATGGTATTCGGTGGCGTGGAGGAAGAACTGCTGCAACTGAATGAAAGCACGTTGTACAGCGGTGGCCCTGTTAAAACCAATGTGAACCCGGAGGCGCATACTTATCTTGCAAAGATCAGAAAGGCATTGCTGGAGGAAGAAGACTACGGCAAAGCGGCGCAACTCACGAAGAAGATGCAGGGATATTATACACAGTCTTATATGCCGCTCGGCGACCTGGTGCTGCGCCAGCAACTCGATGGCGCGAAGCCTTCTTCCTATTACAGGGACCTAGACCTTACCAACGCTGTGGCCACCACGAAGTTCACGGTAAATGGAACGGAATATACCCGTGAAGTGTTCGCGTCGGCTCCGGATAAAGTGCTGGTGGTGCGCCTCCGCGCCAATAAGAAAGCCGCATTAACGATGGATGTATCCGCGAAAAGCCTGCTGCGTTACAAGCTTGCTCCCGTGGGGAGGAACGGGTTTGCCATGTCTGGAAAAGCACCTGCGCATGTTGATCCCAGTTATTACAATCCAAAGGGCCGCGAGCATGTGATCTATGAAGATACTTCCGGCTGCAACGGCATGCGTTTCCATTGCCAGATAAGCGCGTTAACGAAGGATGGCACCGTTTTGGCCGATACTTCCGGTATTCATATCAAAAATGCTACGGAAATCGTATTGCTGGTAGCCGCCGCCACCAGTTTCAACGGATTCGACAAATGCCCGGACAAAGAGGGGAAGGGTGAAAAAGCCCTCGCCAATGCTGCATTGCAGAAAGCAACACCCAAACCTTACGCACAGTTGCTGCAGGCACATCAGGCGGATTACAAAAAGTATTTCGATCGGGTTCATTTCAATATAAAGGATACCACCGGAAGTACCACACAAAGCAACCTTCCTTCCGATCAAAGGCTGGAACGGTATTCCAAAGGCGCTTACGATCCTGGAGTGGAACTGCTTTATTTCCAGTATGGCCGTTACCTGCTTATTTCTTCCAGTCGCCCGGGAGGCCCGCCCGCCAACCTGCAAGGACTTTGGAACAAAGAACTGCGTGCGCCCTGGAGCTCAAATTATACGATCAACATCAACACACAAATGAACTACTGGCCTGCGGAGGTCACCAATTTATCGGAGATGCACCAGCCGCTGCTGGATTGGCTGAAAGATCTTTCTAAAACAGGCGCGGTTACCGCAAAGGAATTCTACCGTGCCAACGGATGGGTGGCGCACCACAACTCGGATATATGGGGGCATTCAACCGCCGTGGGCGATGTGGGCGATGGAGATCCGGTGTGGGCCAACTGGTACATGGGCGGCAACTGGCTCAGCCAGCACCTCTGGGAACGGTATGCTTTTACCCGGGATAAAAAATTCCTCGCGCAACATGCTTATCCCATCATGAAACAAGCTGCTTTGTTTACGCTCGACTGGCTCGTGGAAGACAAAAACGGCTACCTGGTAACGGCTCCTTCCACTTCCCCGGAAAATAATTTCAGGGATAAAAATGGAAAGGGTCAATCCGTTTCCGTGGCTACTACGATGGATATGTCCATTATCTGGGACCTCTTCACCAATGTGATCGAAGCATCCGAAGCATTGGGAACGGATAATGAATTCCGTAATAAAATTATCGCCGCCAGGAAAAAACTGTTCCCACTGCAAATCGGCAGTAAAGGGCAATTGCTGGAATGGTACAAAGATTTTGAAGAAACCGAACCCGAACACCGCCACGCTTCGCATTTGTTCGGTCTGCACCCGGGCAGGCAACTTTCTCTGAACAACAATCCCGAATTTTTCAATGCCGCCAAAAGATCCCTGGAACTCCGGGGCGACGAAGGTACCGGTTGGGCCCGAGGCTGGAAAATCAACTGGTGGGCCAGGCTCCTCGATGGCGACCATGCCTATAAGCTGATCCGTAACCTGCTCAATTATTCCGGTCCCGACGGGAAAGG
>CAMLPA010000183.1 GCA_946481605.1 uncultured Flavihumibacter sp.
GAAGAACGCCAGTCGAAGGGTTTATTCACTGCTATAGGCTGTACCGGGCCACCGTAAGCTGTGTCGAAAAAGAGTTTCCAGTTGCTTAAAGTATGTTCGGTCCCCGTTGATGTTACCTGTTTACTGAACTTCGCGTTTCCTGTTTCAGCGCCTACGAGAAAGCAGGTTCCATTTGGTTCAAGGGTGATGTTGACTTGCCCGTTTTCGTTACAACGGAATTGTGTTCCGGACAGGGGATTCCATTGTTCCCAAACGGTATGGTTTTCGCGAAGGCTTACGTTGATTTGTTTGGAAACATTATCCTGGTTAGAAAGGAAATATACGTCTGCGTTGTCTATGCTGCGGTGGTTCCAGGCGATGTTTTTTTCGCGGCTTCCATCCTGGTTAAAAAACTGTATATCGGGTGTTATTCCCACTGTGTTGAAAGTGTTTTCTTCCCAGGGCAACAGCACGAATTTCCCCTTCCCATAACGCAGTTCTTTGTTCCATTTACTTCCATCAGGCAATATTTCCTGGAAATGCGTCAACAGGGCCGGTTCGTTGTTTACCATTACCGTTGCACCTTCCCTCACCAACTGAAGTACCTTCTCTACTGTTTCTTTCGAAAGGAAAGTGCCGTTGGGCGTAAGCTTCATGGTTCCGGGCAATACCAGCGCAGCATAAGCAGCTCCTCCCAGCAACACGATTTTTCCATCCTTTACTTTGGCTAGATTCAGCAATGCATCTTTATTGAATGAATCGTATTGATAACCATTGAGGGCATCTATCCAATCTTCAGCTTTGGTCATATTTTTTACATGGCTGACACCTCTGGGCATTTCAGTCATCGGAACATCTTTGTTGCGCAATCTTTCCGCTTCGGCGGCCACCCGTTCTTTCCCGAAAATATCGGGCAGCAGCGGTACCAGCCTATCGGGCAATACACTTCTGCGGGGAATATCTTCTCCGGTGAATACGGCCAGGTCGGTTACGGGAATACCTTGCTGCAACACAGACTGGCTCCTGGTAAGATAATCCATCCAGCCCCTACCCTGTTCCCACCAGGTCTGGTTCTTCTGGAAGAAAAGGCCCACGCCATCCAGGGTGATCCCGGGTTTCATGGTCGTATCCGGATTATGGGTGAAAACGTGGAACACCAGCTTGTTTACACCCAGCGCCAGGTTGCGGTCGCCGGTGGTCTTCAGTTGGCCGGGGTGCTCGCTCCAGTCCATGCGCACGGTGGTAAAGGATTCAGCCTGTACTATTCTTTTCCCGTAAATGTGTGCGCCAGAAATGGCATCGAGCATATCGTTGGGCTTATCGTGGGTGGGGCTTTTGTACCAGAACTCTCCCATCGGCAAATCAACCTTGCCGTAGTGCAACATCCCATCTCCTGCCATCGTGGGCGCCATACTTTCAGCGCTGAACCGCGTTCCATAAGCATGGGCTTTTTCAGACAAAATGGTATAAAAATTTTCCTGAACCAGTTCTGTAATGGTATTGCGTACGTCCAGCAATACTTTTTCGGAGAAAGCTGCGCTCTCCAATGGAATACCCGCCATTACAGGCAGGTAGCGCAACAGGTCGTACCCTCTCTTTTTGCGGAAGGCTTCGGCGAACACGGGCGACCAGTTCTGGCTGCCGCATTCCCAACTGTCTACATGAAATATTTTGAGTACTTCGCGCGCCAATAAGCTATCGGTTTCAGAAAATGCTTTCGCGAACCATTGGTTGAATTGCAGCGCAACCGCATTGGGATTGAACTTATCACATTCCAGCCCCAGCGCCGCGCCCCCGGTATAGTTCGTATGTCCCGTGGACGTATGCCCCATGCGCAGGATTGTCCATTTCCCTTCCGGCGCTTTCCAGGTCAGTTTACCATTAGCATCCATATAAGCTGAAATATCTCTTAAGGACGCGGTATCCACGCAAACTTCTTTGGGAAGTAGTTTTTCATCGGCAGCAGGACTCACCCGCCAAACGGAAGCGTTTTTTCCTTCGAACTGATGCACAACCGGGGAGGAAGAAAGCAGGATACCTGTGAGTTTGAGCGTGGGTTTCCATTTGGCGGCATCTATATCCTCCGCGCCGGGTTCTGTCCCTTCTTTGGAGAAAGCAAACCGGAAATACTTCGCGGTAACTTCAGCGATGGCGTGGGTTACATCTTCATCGGTATTCTGCCAGCCCTGGCGCGGCGGTTCCAGCCTGGTGTGGTTGGTGAAATGAAGACCATCGTTACTGACCTGTATCCACAAACGGTTCGCCTGAAAATTGTTGCCACCCGTATTGATGCGTATACTTCTGCAGGTAAAAGGCGTTTTGAATTCATATTGTATCCAGCAACTGTCTTCACTGCGGAAGCCTTCTTTGTTACCTGGATCATTCAAAAAAGCGGCGGGTGTATTGTTACTGGTAGTCACCTTCGGCGTTTCGTTAAATGACCATCTTTCCGGTGTTTTTTCCCGGTAAGCATAGACCGCGATATCACGGTAGTAGTTTTCTTTTGATGGCGGTTGCGGGAGTATTATTTCCACTGTGCGTCCTCCATTCACTGAGGAACTGCTCCATACGAGTTTCTGCATACTTAATTCAGGCGTGATCCAGGGACCACCAGCCAGGGCGAAGCCATCGCAAACGTGCATGCCCAGTTGAAGGTTGAGTCTTTTCGCTTCTTTCATCGCAAAATGTACCAGGCGCCACCAACGTGGCGAAAGCTGCGCAACGGATTCACCCTTATAAAGCGGATGCGGAGCGGCCTGTATCGGCATCAGGTAAGCGCCACCAATGCCGACACGTTTCATCGCTTCAAGATCAGCGGTGATGCCTTCTTCCGAATAAGCGCCTTTCATCCAGTACCAAAACACCCAGGGTCTGGCTTCAGCGGAAGGCCGTAGGAAGGCTGCTTCCAGTTGTTCATATCCGTTAGATGATGGCTGCGCAACACAAATTTTCCCGCAGACTAGCGCCAATAAAAGAAAGTACTTTTTCATCATGAATACCAGCTTAAAATGATCAGCGCACCTGCAATACGATCCGTTCTTCGGGCAGCCCTTTTGCACGGGCCACCACTTCAATAGTCCCTTTCTTCCCCATCGTGGAAAGAATGGCCAGGCAACGGCCCTGCCAGGTCTTTCTTTCCGGGCGGGTATAACTCTCAAGGCTCACCGGGTTCGCATTGCCCACACCAATAATTTTGCCATTGCCTTTTATTTCAAATGTTACCAGGCGCTCTTCTTCGGGCAACCTGTTACCACGCGCATCCAGTATTTCAGCGGTGAGGTAAGAAAGATCCGCTCCGGCAGCCGAAAGCGCGGTTCTGTCAGCGGTCAGTTTCAGTTTTTGGGCTGCGCCCGCCGTTTCCACGACTTGCACGTTCACCTGTTTTCCGCCCGAATAACCTACGGCGCGCAATACGCCTGCGGTATAAGGCACCTGCCACACCAACCGGTGTTTATCCTGCTCCGCGAGGTTCTTTTTACCAAGCGATTTTCCATTCAGGAACAACTCAACGGTTTCGCAGGAGGTATAAACTTTCACGGCAAGCGGTTTCCCCTCATATCCTTTCCAGTTCCAGTGTGCTTTCACATCTTCCCATTCCCACCTGCTCCAGTCCAGTTTATTTTTATTCGTATCGAATGAAAGTTTGGGGGATTGAACAAACAAGGAAAGCTGGTCCTTTTTCCAAAGCGCATCACGGTAATAAGACTGTGGCCTTTTCCACCCACAGATATCAATATCACCGCAAAAAGCGAGGTTCCAGGGAAAGAAGCGCTGCGACTGCGGGAACCCGAGCCATCCAATGCTGGCCTCACCGATGTAGTCGAAGGCGGTCCAGACAAAATCACCGATCACATACGGGTGTTTTTCTACCTGCTTCCAGTAATCGTATGCATCTATGGGGAAGGATTCCGAGGCATACATCACGCGGTTGGGTACCCGAAGATGGTCCTGTTCGTATTTGTCGAAAGCATAGTTGTAACCGGCGACATCAAGGGTGGCGAAAAGGGAGTCTTTATCGGGCGCCACGCCATTCACGCCGTTGGTTACGGGTCTGGAAGGGTCAAGTGCGCTTACAAACTCAGCTAATTTTTTAGAAAGCTGGGCCACTTCAGGCCTTTCCCGGCGGGGAATCTCATTGCCGGTGCTCCACATAATGATGGAGGGATGGTTGCGGTCGCGCAGGATCATACTTTCCAGGTCGCGCTGCCACCATTCGGAGAAGTGTACATTGTAATCGGCGGGATTCTTTCCTTCGTTCCAGGTATCGAAAGCCTCGTCAATCACCAACATCCCCAGCCTGTCGCAGGCATCCAGGAATGCGGGCGAAGGTGGATTGTGCGCGGTGCGGATGGCATTGTAGCCGGAAGCCTTCAGCAAGGCCACTTTTCTTTCTTCCGCACGGGGAAAAGATTTCGCGCCTAAAGGACCATTATCGTGGTGCACACATCCACCTTTCAGTTTAATTGTAGTGCCATTCAGTTGAAATCCTTTATCAGCGCTGAAAGCAATGCTCCGGATGCCAAAACTCGTACGGGTTTCTTCCAGCAGTTGCTGTCCCTCATAAATGGAAGAAACCACCTGGTACAGCGCCGGATTTTCAATATCCCAAAGTATTGGATCTTTCACCTGCAAGGTGTTTTCGATCTTCTGCTCCGTTTCGCCGGCAAGTGTTGTTTCCACCTGCGCCACCTGTTTTCCCGCACCATCAAGTACCTGTGTTTTTAACCGTGTGCTCCCGGTGTTTTTTCCGTGCCGGAGCAGTGTGGTTACCACCTTAATGGTAGCGCTTTTTGCACTTACTTCTGGTGTGGTCACATACACACCCCAGGGTTGAATGTGTGCGGCCGGGGCCATGCGCAACCAAACATCACGGTAGATGCCCGAGCCCGAATACCAGCGGGAGTTCTCCCCTTCATTTCGGACACGCACCGCGATTATATTATCATTACCGGCCTTCACCTTGCCGGAGATATCGAAATAAAAAGAAGTGTACCCATAAGGGTGTTTTCCCAGTTTCTTTCCATTCAGCCAGAAATCAGCATTCATATACACCCCATCGAAATGGAGGTAAAGTCTTTTTAAAGTATCTGCGGGCGCAACGGAAAAAAACTTCCTGTACCAGCCGGTACCCCCTTGTGTGAAGCCAGTGCTTACCTGACCGATCGCGCCGTTGAAAAAAGGAGATTTTGTACCGGGAATGTCTTCGATGCTCCAGTCGTGGGGAACGTCCAATATTTTCCAGGCAGTATCTGGAAAATCTACTTCATGTGCGCCGTCGGCCGCTCCGCGGAAAAAGCGCCAGTTGTTGTTGAAAGAAATGGTTTGGGGGAAACCGGCTAGTGCGAAGCAAAGGCTGACAAGAAAAATAGACAAGCGTTTCATTGAACATCGTTTTTAGCTGAGAAGCAATCCCGGGCACATCCTTAAACTTACCACGAAATTACCGGACGTGGAAATCAAAAAAAATGAGCCGCGGGGAACCGCAGCTCGTGCCATGATTGATTGCGTTTGCCATATTAGATAGACACGATTGAGGTGCCTGAATATGCTTGATTGCTGTTGTAAAACTACATTCCATCTTCCCTGAAAAAAATGTCAGTTTTGTGGAAATTGATGGAATATTTTCCTATTTGCTATCCGGCTTCAGTGGTTCGGAGGTAGCCACCGCAATGGTACGGTTGTCTTTGTTGTCCACTGCACAGTAAAAGTGATATACGATTCCCCGGTGTTTTACCACAAAAGATTTGTGTGCGAAACGCGCATCGAACGGTGTAGTGGAATTGATGAGGTCAGGGCCATCCCAATCGGTCCAGTTCACCATGTCGTAGGAGCAGGCGAACCGGTTGAAAGCATCTTTCCTTCCTTCCCAGAAAGCGCCGAAATAAAACATCACCCAGAGGTCATCCATTTTTTGCAGCACGGCATCTCCGGTGATACCAATGGGATGGTGCATCACCGGTTCCTTTCCATATCTTTCCCAATGGATCATATCGTTGGAAACGGCCATTCCTATCCGCTCAAACCAGCGTGTTTTCAGGTTGTTGACAGCGGTATCCCCATTGGCATTGTAATACATCACGAAGGGATAGCCCGTTGTTTTTTGCGCATCGTATACCACTGAATTTTTGAATTGCTTTTTGTTTTCCCACCAGCGCACATCTTTGTCTGTAGAAGAAAGCACAGGTGCCGGGAGCCGCCGCCATTCATGCGCGCTGGAAGGATCTTTCTTCGTGTATGCGATACCGGTTGAAAGCAATCCCGCTTCATAACCTGGGGTATTCCCGCCGAAATAAGACATCCAGTATTTATTATTATGTTTCTTCAGTTTGTAAGAACCTCCCCAGGTGGGATCCTGTAAGGCAATGTAACCGGCCTTTTGAAAGCCGTCCCAAACAGTGCTATCTCCCATCGAAAGTATTGGTCCCTTCTTTTCCCAGTGCAGGAGGTCGCGGCTTTCAGCAAGGTGTGTTTCATAACCTTTTCCATCAAAAACGATATAGGTCATGAACCATTTTTTCCCTTTGCGGAAAACACTGGGACAATCCACTTTTTTTGTGCTATCCTCTCCGGTGAGAATCACCCCATATTTGAATGGTGTTTTCACTGCTTCATAAACGGCCTGCATTTTTTCGGGTGTAAC
>CAMLPA010000184.1 GCA_946481605.1 uncultured Flavihumibacter sp.
ACCGGAATAGCTTTTGACCTGGATGGCAAGAACAGGCAGGTAGGCCTGCCGGATGCGGGTTGTTATGAAAAACAATAACATAAAGCAACCTCCATCGCAACCAAACAGACTATATATTGTTTAGATAATCGAAAACAAACTCATTATGTTAAAAACAGTTTTAATATCAGCAATTGTGGCCTTAGTAGCCGCAGCAACTTCGATTTATGATTTCAAAGTCGCTTCTCTGGATGGAGGCACCATTGATTTTTCAAAATATAAGGGCAAAAAGATACTGATCGTGAATACCGCATCCAAATGTGGTTACACCAAGCAGTACAAAGGGCTCCAGGAGTTGTATGAAAAATACAAGGATAAACTGGTGATCATCGGCTTCCCCGCAAACAATTTCGGTGGGCAGGAACCTGGTTCCAATGAAGAGATCGAAGCTTTCTGCGAAAAAAATTACGGCGTAAGTTTTCCCATGGCTGAAAAAATTTCCGTGAAAGGCGATGATATTCACCCGCTTTTCAAGTGGCTCACCAACAAAAAAGAAAACGGCGTGATGGACGCCGATATCCGCTGGAACTTCACCAAATTCCTGATCAACGAAAAAGGCAAACTGGTGGCCAAATTCGACAGCGCGGTGGAACCCATGAGCCCTGATATACTCCAGTACCTCAAGTAGAGAAAAAGGGTTTACAAGGCCCGGGTGAACAAGGCGGCAATAACCACTATATTTGCTGCTATGCTTTTCAAGGATATCATTGGTCAGGAAGAAACAGGCAATAACCTTGCGGAACTGGTACAGCACAACCGGTTAAGCCATGCTTTGCTCTTTTTGGGAAAAGAAGGATCAGGCGCGCTCCCGCTGGCACTGGCGTTCGCCCAGTATATCGTTTGTGAGTGGAAGAACGGGAAACCCGCTTCACCACAAAGTGCCGGACTGTTCGGTGCGGCTGAACCGGAAGCAGATCAGGGAACAGGAACTGACGCGCTAACAATGCTGAGTGCCTGCGGCCAATGCCCCTCCTGTTTAAAGGCGGCGCAAATGGTGCACCCTGATATCCATTTTTCTTACCCGGTCATTCCAAGGAAGGCCGGGGATAAACCGGTAAGCACGGATTATATCACCGAATGGAGGGAGTTTCAGAAATTGTATCCCTATGGAAATGTATTCGACTGGCTGCAGTTCATCGGCGCGGAGAACAAGCAGGGCAATATTACGGCGCATGAATGCAACGAAATCATCAGGAAGCTGAACCTGAAAAGTTTCGAGAGTGAATACAAAATCCTGGTGATGTGGATGCCCGAATACCTCGGGAACGAAGGCAATAAGCTGTTGAAACTGATTGAAGAGCCGCCCGCAAACACACTTTTTATACTGGTAGCTGAATCGGAGGCACAAATTCTTCAAACCATTCTCTCCCGCTGCCAACTCGTAAAAATTCCGATTCCGGAGGATGCACAAATTGCGGCCGCCCTGGAAACAAAATGCGGATTGGAGCCAACGAAAGCACGGGCCATAGCCGCCATTTCGGAAGGAAATTACCGGGAGGCCCTGCAACAAATGCAGCACGCGGGCGACGATTGGATGGACCTGCTCCGGGAATGGCTGAACAGCATCCTGAAATCCGGGCCAACGGCACAGGTGAAATGGATCGAAGAAATGGCAAAACAGGGCCGGGAAAAACAGAAGCAATTCCTGAAATACTTCTGCCACCTGCTGGAACAGTCGGTGAGGGCCGGTGTACTTCCTGCAGATAAAATCTCCGCTAGTGAAACAGAACTGGATTTCGCGAACAGGCTCAATAAACTGACCAATATCCACCAGCAGGAAGCCATTATCAGGGAACTGGACCAGGCCGCCTACTACATTGAGCGGAACGCCAACGCCAAAATGTTGTTCCATGCCCTCACCATAAAGCTTTCCCACATCATTCGAAACAAATCTTTAATTTTGATGGATTAGCGTTAACCTTATTACATTAATATAAATCACGATATACAGAATGGGATGCAGTAGCTGTGGAACAGGAAAACCGAACGGATGTAAAAGCAACGGAGGATGTAGTACCGGTGGTTGTAACCGGATGAATATACACGACTGGCTCGCCAACCTGCCTTTCAGCGACCCTGAAAGTTCATGCAGGATCGTAGAAGTCTCTTTCAACCAGGGAAGCCGGAAGGACTTCTTCCGGAACAATAGTCTCCAGTATTTTGAAAAAGGAGAAATGGTTTCCGTGGAAGGTGTGAGTGGCTTCGATGTAGGAGAAGTGAGCATGACGGGTGAATTAGTGCGCCTTCAACTGAAGAAAAAAGGCGTTTCTGAAGCAGATCCTGAAATCAAAAAGATACTCCGCAGGAGTTCCGAAAAAGACCTAGACCTCTTTAAAACAAATAAAGCCCGTGAAAAAGAAGCGCTGGTACGGAGCCGCGCCATTGCCCGGCAACTGAAGCTGGAAATGAAACTGGCAGAAGTAGAGTTCCAGGCCGATGGCAGAAAAGCAACCTTCTTTTATACTGCCGATGACCGCGTGGATTTCCGGGAACTCATCAAATTATTTGCCGGAGAATTCAGGGTGAAAGTGGAAATGAGGCAGATCGGTTCCCGCCAGGAAGCCGGTAAAGTGGGGGGTATCGGGAGCTGCGGGCGCGAATTGTGCTGCAGCACCTGGTTAAGCGATTTCAAATCGGTAAATACCACAGCCGCCCGCTACCAGAACCTTTCCATCAATCAAACCAAGCTCAGCGGACAATGTGGCCGGTTAAAATGCTGCCTGAACTACGAACTGGATACATACCTGGACGCCCTTCAGGCTTTCCCGGATAATGTAGAACAACTCCGCGTAGCGAAAGGAACCGCCAACCTCATCAAACGCGACATCTTTAAAAACCTGCTTTGGTATATTCTTCCTGATTCCAGTAAGCAATACCCGCTCACTATCGAAAGGGTGAAGAAAATAAAAGCGCTGAACGCCCAGGGTGTGATTCCTGATGAGCTGGAAGCAGTGGAAGTGGTGAGTTCCAAACCGAAAGAAGTGGAACCGGAATTCGTGGATGTGGTGGGGCAGATCAGCCTGCGCTCCCTCGAAAAAGCCGATCGCCGCAAAAAGCAACAGAAGCAACAAGGTCAAGGTGGCGGTAACGGTCCGCGACAAATGCAGGTGCAAAAAGGCGCGCAGGGCACGCCGGGCAACCAGGGTGGTAACCAGCCCCAGGGCCGCGGAGGTCAGCAACGTCCACCCCAGCAAGGCAACAGGCCGCCACAACAAGGGCAACAGCAGCCCCCACGTCCACAACAACCGAGGGGTCCAAGACCGGAAAACGAACAGAAACCAAGAGGACCACGCCCGGAAGGCAACCAGCCCCGCGGACCAAGACCTGAAGGGCCGAGAAGGCCGCCCCGCCCGCAAAACCAGGGATCAAGGCCCCCAAAAGACAACAACGCGCCTCCTTCAGCATAAACTAAAAGAAAAAGCTCCTGTACGGGAGCTTTTTTATTGGTCAGTCTTTGGAAGCGCATCCGGTTAACCCGGACACGCTTTACTGAACGAATTGGTGTTATTGCGCTTTCGCGGAGAAGAAAAAGTCCCCGATCAGCGAAGAGGTTTCCCACGGAACCTGCGAAGTATTCGACTTTGTCAGCACACTTTTCCGCACCTGCTTGAATACATCTTCAATTTTCGCGCCGGGCTGCTGGATATAGCGGAGCAATTCCCCGGTGTACAGTCCGTTGCTGCCACTACCATCGGAAGCCGTTTTATTGGGTGCGCAGGAATAAGCGATGATGGACCCTACCGGTGCGTTCATGGTGGCCAGTCCGGGATTGGAATCGTCTCTTGAGAAACTTCTTTCAAACGGATTGTTCCGACACGCATCCAGGATAATGATGTTCGCCTTGGTGCCCGCCAGTTCCATCTTACTCAAAATGAAATCGGCATTGATACAGATAAACCGGATATCATCTTTGGAGGTGATGCGTGCATCGGCGGGAATAAGATAGTTCACGCCATCCACCTGCATACCGTGACCTGCATAGAACAACATGCCTACCGTATAATTCTTCAGCCTTTCCCCGAACTCCTGGATAGAACGGAACATCTGGTCGCGCGAACCATCGTTCAGTTCAATAACATCAAAACCTATGGTACGCAGGGCATTTGCCATGGAACGCGAATCGTTTACCGGATTCTTCAGCTTGCTCACACCATTGGTATAGTTGGAAACACCCATTACCAGCGCCAGTCGTTTTTCTTTTACACCCGTGCTATTTCCAGCCGTGAAGCCCCCGTTGTTTTTTGTGGTGGTGGTATTGTTATACGTTGTGTTGTTGCTATTGGTCGTATTGGTAGTAGTATTGTTGTTGTACCCGGAATTGTTGTTGGTATTCGAATACGTATTGTTTCCGGTAGTATTATTGTTCGCATAGCCGGCATTGTTGTTTACGGGCATGGTCTTTCCAACATACTTTCCTTCCTGGAAATACCCGTCATCGATGATGCCATCGTGGTAGAAATAAAACCCTTTTCCGTCGAAGAACTGGTTTCTGAAGTTGCCTACATATTTCCCGCCTTCCGTGAAATAGAAATAGCCGCTTCCTGTACGTTTGTTGTCTACCCAATCGCCGTAGTAATAATCTCCGCTATCGAAAAAGTAGGTGCCTTTTCCGTTGCGGTAACCATTTTTAAAATTACCGTTGTAAAACCCGTTGTTGTAGATAAAAACACCGTTGCCATTGTTGCAATCGCCACTGATGCAACCCGTTTTTGCCCCAGCCGTGGTTACATATTGGTCTTTGGTTTTCGTGAGCCGGTCCATTTCCCAGAGCCCGATGGATTTACGGCCATCAGGATAATAGTTCATCCCCCATTGGTTGCGGCGGCCATCTTTCCAGAACCCGGCGTATTTTTCACCGTTAGACCAGTAATATACCCCGAAGCCATTCAGTTTTCCTTCTGTAAATTCTCCGATGAATTTAGCGCCGCTGGAGTAATAATAGGAGCCGTAGCCATCCAGTTTATTGTTTTTGAAATAGCCAAAATAGCGGTCGCCGTTGTTGAACGCGAACATGCCGTATCCATTGGCGCAATCTCCGTTCAAACAGCCTTTGGCATCTGCACCTTTGCCATAGTAAGATATTTTTCCTTTGTATTCTCCTTTGGTCCATAAGCCAGCCTGAACGCGGCCATCGCGGAACTTGTAGGTGCCTTCTCCTTCATACTGGCCATCTTTGAATTCACCGAGGTAAACATCGCCGTTGGCATGGTAATAAACACCGTAACCGTTCAGTTTATCATTCCGGTTTTCTCCGATGTGTTTTGCCCCGGTGCTCCAGGTATAAACACCGAATCCGTTCCGGAGACTGTTCACATGTTCTCCGGCATAAGTGTCGCCAGTGGAATATTTATAAGTACCGAACCCATTGTTGCAATCGCCACTCTGGCAACCCTGGGCATAGGCTCCGTTAAAAGCAGAAATCCCGGTCATAACCAGGATAAGGAGCCGAAAGAGATACGGTTTCATATTGTTGCGGTTTAAGGTATGATTAACGACGTAAAGTTACCATTCGCCAAAGGCAAATACAATACCCTTTTAACGGTATATTCCCCGGATTATTACTCCCGGATCAGGGATTGATAAAGAAGATCATGTACCTGGCTGCGGACGTTCAGGCGGAGTAATTTCGGGTTATTACCGTCCGGACAAACACGGTTGGAAAGGAAGATATACACCATTTTTTCGGCGGGATCAACCCATACACAGGTGCCGGTAAACCCCGTGTGACCGTAGGTGAATGGCGATACAGACGCGGCGGGATAAGGTTCTTTGCGGGTGGCATTGTCCTTTTCAGGTTTATCAAAGCCCAACGCTCTTCTGCTCACGGCTGTTCCATACGAGGTGAAAAGGTCAATGGTTTCCTTTTTCAGGTAGCGTTTCCCTTCCCACATACCGCCATCCAGCAGCATCTGGAATAATTTCCAAAGGTCGCGCGCATTGGAGAAAAGTCCTGCATGTCCTGCAACATTGCCCATCAATGCGGCACCGGGATCATGCACATATCCCCTGATCTGCTGCAGGCGGAAGTAAGGTTCTTTTTCCGTGGGCGCCACCGCACTGATGGGAAAACGCTCATACGGTCTGAACCCGGTGGTTTCCATACCCAGGGGTTCATAAAAATGCCGTTGCACATATTCCTGCAACGGCATCCCGGAAATTTGTTCCACCACTTTACCAAGGAAGATGAAATCGTTGTCGCTGTACACATAGTTTCCCGAGGGCCCCAGCGGACTGGTCAGGATGCGCTGGTAGATCGTGTCTACCCAATCCGTTCGGAGAAACATCGTATCGGCTACAGGAACCGTGTAAATACTGTCGGGATGCGTGTTGTAAAAACCCGGTTTCGGGATGCCGGAAACACTGTCCAGCGTTTCCCGGTAGAACGGTATGTAGGATCGTAGACCGGCCTGGTGCAGCAGGATATCCTCCATCACCAGACCCGCCTTATCGGTACCCGCAACCGATGGAAGGTAATCCCCGAGTGTTTTTTTCAGGTTGATTTTTCCTTCTTCATAAAGTTTCATGATGGAAACAGTGGTCGCGGCAATCTTGGTAACCGA
>CAMLPA010000185.1 GCA_946481605.1 uncultured Flavihumibacter sp.
ATTACCTTCGCCAATACCTCCATCTGCGATTCATTCGTTACAATAGCGGCCTCCAATTCTTTAAAACGGTATCTTGTAAGCCGGTGGGTAATCATCCCCACCCTGCCCCTGTAAGAACCGTTTGTCACCTCTTTCTCCAGCAATTCCGCCGGTTGGTGGAACGTGGCCACTACGGGTTTTCCTTTGAATATTCTTGTACTCCAGCGGAAATAGTCTTCCGCATATAAAATATGGACAAGGTCTATCTTCTTCTTATATTTTGCAGCGCTCCACTCAAACAGCCACTGGTACTTTTTTTTGAGCAAAGATGTTTTCTGTGCGGGATCCCGTTCATTGATCCCCAGGGTAAATTCGGGACGAATGTACTTTAGTATTTGTTTGTACCCGGATTGCTCCCCGTGGTGTTTAAAATCAGTTCTTATTGCCAGTATCTTCAAATTACTTTTCATTGCGCACCCTTACTTCATGTTTGCTGCGATGGCAGTTTTATAAATTTCCGCGAGTTGTTGGTTGTGCTTTTTCAGGTTGTGCAGCGCTTCAACTTTCAGCCTGTTTTGCTTCAGTCTTCCCAACTTCAACGCGGCCTCCATTTTTTCTACGTAGGCGTCTATATCTTTCTCCTTTACGAGGTATCCGTTCACGCCATCTTCCACCAGTTCCGGGATACCCGAATGGTAAGTACTCACTACAGGGAGCTCCATAGCCATCGCTTCGATAATCGCATTGGGAATACCTTCCATATCACCATCATCCGCCGTAATACTGTGGTGAACGAATACATCGGCTTGTTGCATCAGATTTCTGGCCTCCTCATGTGAAACCATGCCCGTAAATGTAATAGCGTCAGCCACGCCGAGTTCGCCGGCCAGTGCGGTAAGCGTTGCCTTTGACGCCCCATCTCCCGTGAGTACGAGCCGAAGCTTTCCCTGCCACCGGCGCATGAGTTTTGCAAAAGCCATGATCGTGTACGTATGCCCCTTTTTGGGTGCCAGTGAGGATACCTGCAGCAGCAATTTTTCCTCTTTGTTTGCATGCTCCACAGCGGGAGTAAACTTTTTCAGGTCAATTCCATAGCGCAGCACTTCAAAAGTATCCACTGGTATTTGAAGGAGTTCCGCCAACCGTTGGGCAAAAAAAAGATTACAACTTACCGCATGTACATTAGGCAATTGAAGTAAATGCTTCAATCGCCTGAGGTAAGATTTTTTTTTTGCCATCCGTGTAGCATCGTACCCATGAAAATGGAGCATCACGGGATAGGCGCTGAAGGCGATGTTATCGAGCAGCGTCAACGCCTCGTAGGCAAAATGACAATGGATCACGTCCGGGGAAAACCCCGAAACAAAATTTCCGGCAAGGCGTGCATATCCCGGATCATAAAAACTACATTTTAAATCAGCCTTCCAAAGGTGCCAGTTAATTTTCCTGAGTACCCTGTTCGGATGAAAAGGGATTACGTGTACAAAATCCGGCCTGCTTCCGGTTAGTTCCGTACACAGGTATTTTACATCTTCCGATCCGGCAAAATGCGCCACTTCATTCCTGATAAAGGTGGTGGTGGTGGCCCCGTATCCATTGCTGAAATATAAAATTCTCACTTCGCGCCGGTTGGTTTAAGGGTTATTTCTTTTGAAAACAGAACGGTACAAATACCGAAGTTTAGATTTGAGAGATAGCACACGCGCAGCGCGTAGCCTGAAGATCCTTACATCGCTGAAGCGTTCCGCTAATCTGTCATTCAAAAAAATCTGCCAGTGTCTTTTTATAAGGTCCCTGGCAAATGTGCGCTTTTCCGCGTCTTGTGTGAAAAGAATGCTGCAAAGCACCGCATCCAGTTCTTTCAAGGGGATAGCATTAAGCGGGCTTCTGTTCAGGAACTCAGTCAGTGCTTTTTTCTCTTTTTCACTTGCTTCAACCTCAAAATACAGGAGGGTTTGCTCTGCCCTTACTGTACTGGCTATATATTGCTGCCTGTCAGATGTCTTAGAAATATTATTCCCATGATCCCTGTATTTCAACAGTACTTCAGGGATGTTGGCCAACGCGGCTACCTTACTGATATCGTACCAGAACTGATAATCTTCTGCAGGATAACGATCGTGACGGTAAATTATACCGTTTTTTCTGACGATGTCCGTACTATACATGGCAGTAGGGTGAACCAGCGGCACCCGCATGAGTCCTGCCTTAATGATCTCATTATGGGTTTGCTCCAACTCCCATACAGTGGTTGTTTCAGGTTCTAGCGCATTGCCGGTAAATCTTACCGCCCATGTTCCACAAGCGCCTACTCCGGGATTTGCCTCCAGGAAAGCGACCTGCCTGGCAAACCTTTCAGGATAGGCGATATCATCCGCATCCATACGGGCAATGTACTTCCCCTTTGCCCTTGTAATACCATCATTCAGATAGCCCAGATAACCCTGGTTTTTTTCCGAATGCACCAGTGTAATTCTCGGGTCATGAAAAGATTGGATAATTTCAAGACTTTTATCAGAAGAACCGTCGTTGTAAATAATAAATTCAAAGTTGGTAAACGACTGGTCCAACACGCTTTTTATGGAGGCGGAGAGAAATTTTTCCGCATTGTAAACCGGCATGATTACCGAAACGGTCACATTCATTTTTTTCCGTTCAGTTTGTATTTAATTGCTCTCTTTAAAATGTCCAGCCCAAATTTGATGCCACATGCGCCCGATTCCATTCGTTTGAAAAGGTCCTCTTTGCCTTTGTACCAATCCGGATGGTAACCGGATAAGAGTTGATCGTGGGGCACTGATGTCCCGAAGTTATGCCTGCTCACCAGGAATATATTCTGTTTGTACCACCAATCCACCTGATTGTTCCACCATATCCCCGGGCGGATCACATCGTAAAAGTTGAATCCTCGGGCCTCAAATTTTTTGGCCCAATAGGGTGCAAATTGTTCGTTCACATGGTTAAATCCTCCCTGCCCTTTGATGGCGGCGGAAAAAAGGATCACGTCGCTATGCCTGATGAGCGAATCCACGAAAGGATCGGCATGTGGCTCCTCGAGGTGTTCTGCGACTTCCAGTGACACCACCAGGTCGAACTTGCGGCCAAGATCAAGGGGTTGCATCAGGTCTGCGTTTCTGAATTCAGTTTCATCAATCACAAGTTGACTTCTGTTCACATAATCACCGTCCACACCAATCACATCCTTTACTCCTTGCTGCCTGAACACTTTCAGCCATGTACCGGTACCACAACCCACATCCAGTACAGAAGATGGCTTCACCAGCTTCATGACCAACGGAACCACCACGGAAGGGGCGGCCAAATTGTGCACGTTCTCCGTATGGATGTATTTGATATCATCCATCGTTTTGTACCAGCTCATTATTCGTTTCATGGCATGAGTTTTAGGACCCTGTAAATATACTTCGCCTTTTTGTAACCCCATTTTTCCCAAAGAGAAAGCAACTGCGCTTTTTCATCCTTTGTTTTACCTGTGCTTACAAACCGTTTCCTGTAGCGCGCAATGCGTTTTCGGATTTCCTGGTCGGGAATATTTATACTTTGTATCCAGTAAGCGTAAGTAAGCAATGCCGCATTGTTGTATTCGTAAAGTTTTTCAGGAGACGCTTCCTGCAAACAAAGGGGCAATACATCCTGCCATTTGTCCGCGAACAACACGCCAGAGTCTGCCCAGTCTTTATTGATGGAGCCTCTTGAAAAATGTTCCAGCAACACATCATATACCACGCTCACTTTGTAGCCTGCCTGAACAATTTGCATACAAATATCCAGATCGTAGAAGTGAAAACCGGGGAAAGTTTGTTCATCGAACCGTACCTTACTGAATAAGCGGCGCGGTACGCAAATCCATGCACCATCCAGGGAAATACATTCAGCCGCTTTTGCATTATAAGGGTTTTTGTAGTCGTGGAACGATTTTTCCCCCGGCCAGGTACTGATATGGTTCGCAAAATGCTCATTCAGCACAGTACTGTTCCACCAGGGCGCAGGGCAGGCAGGCATGGCATTGCCACCACAAATACCTATAGCGCCAAGCTGCGGATCTTTGAAATGCTCCTGCACTACTTTTCCCCATTCATTCGTGTGAAAGATAATGTCTTCATGTGATAGGCAGATAATTTCTCCTTTCGCTCTCTCCACCCCAACATTGTATGCCTGGAAGATATTGTATTGATTAGCCGTATTGTCAACCACCACCAATTCATATTCCGTTCCTATCGTTTCCGCTACATTAGCAGATATCTGTTCCAGTAAGTGCTTGTCCCTGTGACAAATTACAATTGAAATCATTTTAACTCCTCTAATATTTTTTCCCAGTTTTTCACCTGAATATTCACATCAAAATCCCCGGCCCTTTTAACAGCGGCTTCCGGGTTAAACCACGACAAATCAGCCGCGGCAGCATTCAGGCTGTTTACCATATCGGAAACATTCCAACTATTTACAATCCTGCCGGTATCTTCTGTTAAAATCTCCGCCACACCGCCGGCGTTAAAGGCCACAACAGGTTTTCCCAGTGCCAGCGCTTCCACCACCACCATGCCGAATGGTTCCTCGCGCGACAGCAATACAAAACCGTCCATCATATCCATGTAGCTGTAGTAGTCCGTTGATTGCTTCCCCAGAAAGAATACATTGTCCAACCCCCTTGCGGCAATTTCCTTTTCAATGAAGAAAGATAGGCCGTTGGTGGCATTGTTGCCCAGCCACACCAGCGCGGCATTCTGCGCTTTCAATCCCGCTGCGATCTCCGGCACCATGTCAATGCCTTTCCGTTGCACGGAAGTGCCAGACATCAGCCAGACGAAGGAAAATTTATCGAGGCCGAACTGTTTTTTCAGCGCGGCGGTTTTTTGCGGATCGGGCTTTACCTTTCCCAGGTCCACACATTCATATTGAAGTGCGATCTTTTTTGCGCCAAGGGTCTGAAGACTCTTATATACAGCCATACTATCGGCGATACAGAGATCTGCGTAGTTAACAGCCAGTTCCATGTGCTGGTACGACGCCAGCGCATAATCGCCTTTCAGTTCATGAAAATGCACAATAGTTTTGATTCCGTGCTTTTTAGCGAGCGGTAGTTTATTGAGCATCAAAACGGTGTTCAGGTACCAATAATCCGCTTTCGCGTTTCGGTGAACCGCTAAAATATCCTTCTCATACAAGTCAATACCAAAGCGGGCCGCTACTTTTTGCTGAAAACGTTGTTTTCTGTTGGGATAGCGCATGGTAAGGTGCGTATTCACCCATTCGGGCATTTGAGCAAGCAGTTCACCGTTGGAGTCGCTTATTAGCGTAGCCTTTATTTTGGAAGGGTCGGCTTTGGAGAGCATGTACCAGAGGAACAATTCTGATCCGGTTATGCCGGCGGAGGGGGTGAAAAAGAGAAATGATGACATGTGTATAATTTATTTCCTAAGGAACTTCTTTAATCTCCGTAATGTTTTGATTAGCGGATGGTTCCTTATCGCCTGAAGCTCATATTTCTCCTGATCGCTTTTAAAGTAGTCATTCGCCCAAAAAGGGAAGTCCTTAAGGAGAATTTCCCTTCGTTCCTGCTCTTTCAGTTTGTTATTGGTAGCTGATATGCCCCAGTGGTTATATACAGCGGTAAATTCAGGAATATACTTATAACTGGCTTTAGCGTGTACTATAGCTGTTAGCACAAATTTATAATCAGAGAATATCCTTAAAGACTCATCGTATAGTTCATGCCTGTCAAAAAGGCTTTTTTTGATAAATTCGCCCTGGTGGCACAAGGCGTCATGCAAAAAAAAGCCGAAGTTCAATTCACGCTCAGAAGGAAAAGCGGCCTCGATGTAAGGGCCACCCGGCTTTTTGCAGAAATAGCAATTGGTGTATACAATTTCTTCCGTAAACCCATGTGCGAACACTTTTTCCAACGCATCGTGGTGGCGCAACCAATCGCCCGAATTCAGGAAATAACAATATTCACCTTTTGCAACGGCAATACCTTTGTTCATGGCATTATAAATCCCTTTGTCTGGCTCGCTCACCCAGTACGAAAGCTTGTGCGCATACTCCTTTATAAGGTCTGCGCTCCCATCAGTTGATCCGCCATCGATCACGATGTGCTCAAAGTCACTGAAAGACTGCGCTGCAATACTTTCAAAAGTTTGCCTCAGCCCCTCTTTATCGTTGAAATTGATGGTTATGATAGAGAGTTTCATATTATATTCAATTGCGCGTTTCAGGTTTAACCGCTATTCCTACAATTGCAGAACCATTTGCCTGATCCCCACTTAATATTTTTGTGAAATTCCTTTTGTATTTGAGTATTCTTTTTTCAAAATACTCATAAGACAGATATGCGACAACTGTTGTAAATATTATGCAAAGTACTATAAAGGCAGTTATGGAAACCCATGTCATGTTTACTGCAAAAAACGTTGTCATCTCCCACATCAACAGGATAATCAAAGGATGATATACATAAGATCCGTACGATATTTTCCCCATAAAATCGCACACTTTATTTTCAAGATTGAATATGACTGACTTGTTCGTTGCCAAATTCAGTATGAGCACTAACGATGGGAGCGCGTGAAATGTATGCTGGAAGGGACCAGAATGAAC
>CAMLPA010000186.1 GCA_946481605.1 uncultured Flavihumibacter sp.
TTCACATTCTCCTGGTCGTAGGTAACCACATCGTACAGGTTTTTGTACCATGCTTCAGTTGTAAGGCGGAAGGGACGGTCGTTCCAGGTGAACTGGTAATCCATGCCCGCGCTGACCTGCCAGCTTTTCTGCGCCAGCAGGTTGCGGTTCGCACTGCCATCAGGCCTGCGGAGTTCCCGGTAAAAAGGAGGTTGGTGGTAAGCGCCGAGTGAAGCACGGAAAATAATGTCCTTCTGCCATTCCGGTCGGAACGTGCCTTGCAGCCTTGGCGACAGCAACAGTTCCTGGTTGAGTGCGTTGTAGTTGAAGCGAAGTCCTGCCTGTAAGGTGAATTTACCTGAATCGGAAGGAAGAAGATTGTCCTGAATGTATCCTGTGAGCCGAATGAAATCAAGGTCTGCATTGGAACGGATCGCTTTGTTGAGGGTGAGTGCGCCGGGTTGGTAGGGGAGGGAATAGCCCGCTGAATCCTGCAATTCCCATTCGTTCAGTTTGTCGTTGATGTTGTATTGCTCCAGTCCCAATCCCCATTGAATAAAATGTTTTCCGGCATCCAGCGCTCCTTTGTGGGAAAGGTGCAGGTTTTGGAGGTTGAGTCTGTTCCGGGCAAACTGCTGGTAAAGTCCAGCGCCCAGGGGATTGGTGATGGAACCGAATTCGGGTTTGCTTTTATCGAATTCCCTTTCTCCGAAAAGATAGGCGCCTGAAATATCGATGGATTCTTCTTCTTTGTTCTGGAAATAAGAAGCCATCCATTTGAGCCGGAGTTTATCGTTCACGATCCGCTCCGCGGAGATGCCGATCATATTGGTGGCGTACCGGTCTTTTTCTTTCCCTTCAAAATAAATATCAAGGGCGATATTGGCGGTATAGAACGGACTGAATACGGAGGTGGATTGTTGACTGAATGTAGGTTCCAGACTGAACTTTGTTCCCGAGCGGATACCCGTAGCCGATAGTTCCCAACGGTTGTTGGGGCGATAGGTCAGGAAAGCCTGCACATCGGAAGAAGAAGGAACGTAATTGCCCTGTGTTTCCTGGCTCGCCAGCAGGTTGCGGTTGCTCCTGTTCCTGGCACCGGCAAGCCAACTGAGTTTGCCGTTCTTTGAGGCGCCTTCCAGGTGGAGTCCCTGTTCCAGCAGGGAAATGTAAGCGGAGCCGCCGCTGCGCGAAGGTTGTTTGTATTTAATATCAAGTACCGAAGAAATTTTATCGCCATACTTCGCCTGGAAACCGCCGTTGTAAAACTGTACGCTGCGCGTGAGTTCGGGGTTAATGAAACTCAGCCCCTCCTGTTGTCCGCTCCGCACGAGATAAGGACGGTACACTTCGAAGTCGTTGATGTAGATCAGGTTCTCATCGTAATTCCCGCCCCGCACGGAATACTGGGAGGTCAATTCATTGTTGGAGCCTACCAGTATTTTGATGAGGCTTTCAATGCCACCGGTAGTAGAGGGAAGGATTAACGCGTTTTTCGGATTAATGCTTACCAACCCTGGTTGATAGCGGTCGGCATTGTTGGCAACCACCACTTCTTTTAAAGTATTGTTTTCCCGTTCCAACTTAATGGTGACCGTTTCCACTTCCCCGGTATTCAGGATAAAATTCTTCTGAAGTGGCTTGTATCCTGTATAACTGAATACCAGCGCGAAAGCTTTGTTGGCGGGAACGGTCCATTCAAACCTTCCGGAATCGTTGGAATTCAATCCGCCGTTCTTGCCCAGCATTGAAATCGAGGCGCCACTCAGCGGATGGTCATTCTCATTCAGTATTATTCCTTTTACGGTAGCCGTTTTGTTTTGCGCGACGGCTATTTTTCCTAAAGAAAGCAGGAGGAAAGGAATTATTAAGCAGCGGAAAATAGTTTGGGATAGCATTCAGCGTTGGTTCAGCTAATGGGTTGTGTATTCTTTAAAGCGGCAATAGTGGCAATCGGATCTTTTGATTTGAAAACGGTACTACCCGCTACGAGCACATCTGCCCCGGCACCCAGTATCTGCCCCGCATTCTCTTCGGTAACGCCGCCATCAATCTCGATAAGGGTGGACGCGTTGCGTTCCAGGATCAGTTTTTTAAGTTGCCTGATCTTTTCTAAAGTGTGCGGAATGAATTGTTGTCCGCCGAAACCGGGGTTCACGCTCATCAGGCAAACCACATCCACATCGTTGATGATATCAGTAAGCAGGTGAATCGGAGTATGGGGATTAACGGCGATACCGGGTTTCATACCCAGTTGCCGTATCTGTTGGATGTTCCTGTGGAGGTGTGGACATGCCTCAATATGCACCGTTAGTATATCTGCGCCGGCTTTTTTGAAAGCTTCGGCGTATAAACCAGGTTCTTCGATCATCAGGTGTACATCGCATGTTTTGCGGGTGGTGGTCCTGATCTGTTCAATTACGGGCAGTCCGAAACTGATGTTCGGCACAAATCGTCCATCCATCACATCAAGGTGGAACCAGTCTGCTTCGGAAGCGTTCAACATGTCGCAGGTTTCCTGTAAACGCAGGAAATTGGCGGCAAGCAGGGAAGGAGCGATGATCGGCATGGTATCAGTTTTTGGAGATAATTCGCTGCAATATAATCAGTCGGCGAGTTTCTGCAACGCTTCACGTGCTGCTTTATAGTCCGGATCGAGTCCTATCGCTTTTTTATATTGGTTGGCCGCGGTGGTTTTTTCTCCCATTTCTTCCAGGCATTTGCCCTGCCAGTAATAAGCATCGGGATAGCTGTTGGAAACGGTTGCCGCCAGTTGGAACACTTTGAGTGCGTCGCGGTAATTTTTCTGGTTGAACAGCAACCGGCCTTTTTCCGTATAAGATTCCATGAAAGTATGGTCGATATTGATGCTTTGGTTGAAGGAACGGAGCGCCTCCGGCTGATTTCCTTTCTGAAGATGGTATATTCCTTTAATATAGTAGGGGTCTCCTTTGGGGTTTTGGCGGCTCATGCGCGCGATCAGTGTGTCGGATAACTCCAGCGCTTTAGGGTTCCCTGTAACGGCATACAGGTAAGCCAGGCTGAAAGGTGTTTCAGAAAGGGGTTCTATCCTGTAAGCAGTTTCATAGGCTATGATCCCTGCCGTGGTATCTTTCAGTTCCAGCAACAGTTCTCCCTTAAAAAGATGCAACGCCGGGTTGAGGGAATCTTTTTGCAGAATGGTATCCGTTTGCCGCAACGCAGGTCTTAGTTCGCCCTGCCGCCGTAAACGAGCCGCAAGTTGCATACGGAGGGGGAGAGAATCTGGATAAGAACGGATATCCGCCTTCAAACGGCTGATTGTGTTCTGTTCCGTTTGTTCTTCCTGGTGGTTTCCACCTCCGGAACCATTGTGCTGGCAGGAACTTCCCGCAAAAAAGGAGGTCATCAAAACGGCGTACACAGCATAACTGAACTTCATCTGCTTCAAAATTTATCGCGGGCCTGAAAACTGAAATTAAACATTCCAGTATTAAACGAACAAAATGCAGAAAAGGTATATTTGCATTTCAATCAACAAATTACGCGTTCTATCTTAATAATTTTCAACTCCTTAAAATTACACGCATGTACACAGGAATGCTCCATTTACATAGTTTTTTACGCTGGGTGATCCTTCTTTTGCTGGTTATCGCCATTCTGAAAAGCATCGCCGGTATTTCCGGTAAAAAAGCATTTACACCAGGCGATAAAAAAACAGGACTCTTCCTGATGATTTCCTGTGATATTATGCTGTTGATCGGATTGTACCTCTGGGCTGTGGGTGACAACTGGGGATTGGTGCACATCAAAGCCGAAGGCATGGGTGGCGTAATGAAGAACCCTACCATGCGTTTCTTCGCGGTGGAGCACTTCATCAGCATGATCATCGCCATCGCACTGGTGCACGTGGGCAAATCTTTCGCAAAAAAGAACATTGCCGACGAAGTGAAGCACAAGCGTTCCCTGCTGTTCTTCGGCCTGGCATTGCTGGTGATCCTGATTTCCATTCCCTGGCCGTTCCGCGAAATCGGCACAGGCAGAGGCTGGTTCTGATATAAAAATATTTCGTTCAATCGTATTTCTTTCCGGCACGGTATTCCGGGAAGAAATACGATTTTGATTTACAACCGACTGTTTTTTAGGTAAACGGCTAAATTTTTTGTTGTGGCTCCCTCTAAAAAAATCATAGTAACCATCGATGGCTGGTCTTCCTGCGGAAAAAGTACGCTCGCCAAGCAACTGGCGAAGGAACTGAACTACGTATATATAGACAGTGGCGCGATGTACCGGGCCGTTACCCTGTATTTTCTGAGGAACCATATCGACTGGACCAATCCGGAACAGGTGGTAGAGGCCCTCCAAAATATCCACCTGGATTTCCGTTTCAACGAACAAAGCGCCCAGAGCGAAATGTTCCTGAATGACGAAAATGTGGAATATGTGATCCGAGACCTGGTGGTGGCCGAAAAAGTAAGCGACGTGGCCTCCATTAAGGAGGTACGCGATTTCGCCGTGGCCCAGCAACGTAAAATGGGTGCCCGTAAAGGCATAGTGATGGACGGCCGCGACATTGGTACCGTGGTTTTCCCCCATGCCGAACTCAAAATCTTTATGACCGCCGATAACTCCATCCGGGTTCAGCGACGCTTCAAAGAACTCTTCCAGAAGAACCCCAACATCAGCATTGAAGAGGTGAAAAATAACCTTGAAATGCGCGACTACATTGATTCTCACCGCGAAATAAGCCCGCTCCGGCAAGCAGATGACGCCATCGTTATCGACAATACACACCTCACCATGGAGCAGCAATTACAAAAGGCTTTGCATCTCGTTAACGAAAAATGCGGGTAAAACACTTGCAGGTTTTCAAAATGGCATTTACCTTTGCCTAAGTATTAACACCTATCTGTACCCAAAATCCTCTTAAAAACTCCATCAGTTAGTCTGTATGGCTTTTATGGTAAACTTCTACTGAAAAGTAGTGCTGTCCATCTATTGCCTGCTCTTAACCACCTCCAATTTCCGGTTTGAAAAACAGCTATACCACTGTTCACATACAAACCACAATAAGATGAATAATTTTTACACAAACAACGGCAAAAGCCGTAACGGCATCGTATTGCCCATTCTTTTCGCCCTGATCTCCCTTTTCGCTACCACCGCACAGGCGCAATGTCCTTCCGGTTCCGTAGCCCCTACCAACTGGGCCACTTATAACAATGGAGATGTAGTATGTATTTCTTCTTCTTTCTCGGGTGGACTTACGCTTAACAATGGCGCTAAACTTTTTATCTCCAGTACCGGTTCCTTTACCGGACAACTTACCGCTAAACAAGGTTCAACAGTAGAAGTAGCCGTAGGGGGCACGTTTAGCCCTTCAGGTCTCTGGGATTTTAAAGGATCGCTGCTGAACTATGGCACGGCGGTACTGAACAATGCCAGTTTCAAAACAGGTGCAAGCATTCAGAACGAAGGCGCCATCAGCGGAAACAGCCTTCAGTATATGGATGGACCGCTTACTTTCTCCAACGCGGTATGCGGTACCATGAACATGCCTTCCCTGCAGGTGAAGAACAACGTTACTTTCAATAACAATGGCCGTCTTAACATCTCCGGTTCTTTTGAAGTACAGAGTGGCGGGAAATTTAATAACCGCGGTCGCCTCTATGTATCAGGAAATTCTGTGATTACCGGAAAAGTGTACAACGAATCATGGATGGTATTACAGGGAACGAACCTTAACCCTGGAGATTCCATTATTAACCTGCATTACCTCGTGATCAACGCAGGTCTTACCGTAGACAAGCCCATCCGCAACGAAGGATTGGTAATGGTGAACGGTTTGGCTAACTTCAACGCAGCAGGAACCCTCCGTCAAACAAATACTTCCGCACTTTTCCGTATCGCCGGTGACATGACCCGCGACAACGTGAGCAACACCGGAGGTAACCTATATGTGGGCGGAACCACCATTCACAACAACAACCAACTGAACGGACTGAATGCTTCCAACAAACTGAAAGTGAACAAGAGTATGAATAACCTCGGTTCCAATGTTGTGGTGGATGCAGCTATGCCATTGTACGATACCACCAACTTTACCGATAGTTATGGCGCGCCACTTAATTGCCAGGCAACAGGTGCACCCACGCCGGTAAAGCTGAGCAGCTTTGAAGCCGCAGAGAAAAACGGTAAAGTGTACCTGAAGTGGACTACGGAAATGGAGTTGAACCACAATTATTTTGAAGTGGAAACCGCAACCGATGGAAAGAATTTTACCTCCATCGAAAAAATCGCAGGCAAAGGAAATGCTTCCACACAACAGCAGTACACTGCCATTCATACCCAACCCGCGGCTGGCTTCAATTTCTACCGCCTTAAAATTGTAGCCACCGACGGTACCGCGGAATACAGCAACGTGGTGAAACTGAATATGGGTTCCACACTCAGCGTTGAGCAGGTAAAAACTTACCCAAATCCTTTTATCGACCGCATCAATCTTGATGTGAAACTCGAAAAAGCACAACAGGTGCAAGTGTTGCTGGTAGACAATGCAGGAAAAGTGATGCAGTCGAAGAGCATGCAACTTTCCGCCGGTCGCCATACTGTTGAAGTGCCCAACCTGGCCGCTTA